>JAJRVO010000423.1 GCA_024277275.1 Chloroflexota bacterium | reverse complement strand
TCGAAGTGAAAGTGAAGAATGCGCTCATATTGGGGCTGCTCTATGGCTGCCAGTTTTGCGCCGCGCATATATTTGCGCAGCACAAGCATAAGGGGCGTCTCGTTGCCTACGCCGCGCCGGGTTTTTTGCCGGCTCAGGTACATGCGGGGAGCCTGGGGTTCGGCGGAGAGGGTGAGGTAGTGGCGGGTTGGATGGACGAAGATTTCAAAGCCAAAGGAGAGCGAGTGGATTTGCGTGACTTGCTGAACGCGCCCGCCCAAGAGGGTAGACCGCAACTCGGCAGCTATGGCGGCAATAGAAAATGTATCAAAGTTCATAGTGTTAGAACAAATTTAATTTGTTAGCCAAATTTTGGACGCTATCGTCGCCGCTTACCCGGACGCGGAGTATTTCAAAGCGATCTGTGTAAGAATGTTCAGCGCCCCATTGGGTGGTTACTGCGCCCCAGAAGTTAGCCGATTTAAGCACGCGGATGGTTAAATTATCGTACCGGCCGGAGGGATAGGCAAAGAAGCGCACCGACTCGCCTGTTCGCTTCTCGATGGCTTCCTTAGATCCCAAAATTTCGTAAACCAGAAAATCGACATCTTTACCGCGCATATTGGGGTGGCTGTAGCTGTGCGAGCCAAACTCCATCCCGGCTTTGTGCATTTCTATGACCATTTCCCAGGTCAGGTAATCGACGTTGTTGGTATCGATGGGGTAGTTAAAGATAAAGAAAGTGCCGGTGTAGCCATACTTGCGGAGCAGGGGGTAGGCATTCTTATAGTTGTCCCGATATCCGTCGTCAAAAGTAATGACGATTGGTTTGAGGGGCAGGTCGGCCCGCCCGCTAAGAGCAAAAGCAAGTTGCTTCATTGAGATGGTTTCATAGCCTGCCTGGCGCAGATAGGCTAAGTGAGACTCAAATTGAGCCGGATTTACCGATAAATCCAGGCGAATCTCGTCAGCGCCAAAGGGGGGGGCTGAAAGATAATGGTACATCAAAATGGGCACGGTGACGGTTGCTCCCGGTCCCAGGGGCGTCGGTTGGGGGTTGGAGGTAGGAGTGGTTGATGGGGTAAGCGTCGGTTGGCGGGTGCCGGTGGGTGTTGGGGGCGGGGTGCGGGTAGGGGTGCGGGTTGGACTGGGGGTGAAGGTGGGAGTATTGGTGGGCGATGGGGTAGAGGCGGGTTTTGATAGCGGTTTTGCCGAGGTAGGGCGCTCTGCAGAAGACAACGCAACAGTCTTCTGTTCAGCCGTTTCGGGGGTTTGGCCGGTGACAACACTGTGCGCCACAACCAACCCGCAGCCTAACTGTAGGCTCATTATAATTATAAGTATCAGCGTAATAAGCCAATAACGGGCCAACGCCCGTAAAATAAACATCACAAAAAATACCTTAGCTATGTCAAAATCTTAACTACTCAGCCTCATGTCATTTCGAGGCCAAAGGCCGAGAAATCCCTACAGCGCAACAATTAACAGCATGTTTGCTGGATAAAGTTTACGGCAGGTTCTACTCTTACCAGCTATCTGAATGGCAAAAGTTAGGTCATAGGGATTTCTCCCTTCGGTCGAAATAACATATCTGAGTAATAACACAAAATCGTAACTACCTAGTACAGCTTGGCGGAAGTCTTTCGGTAGTTACAAGCAGCGCGTTGCTTAGTTTATGGAGTGAAAAAGTGCACTTTTTCACTCCATAAACTACCGAAGGATTTACGCCGCCGTGTACTAGCTATGCCAACTTAGATGTTGAGTATAGCGGTAATTAGTAAATGGTAATTGGTAATTTGGCCCAATCACTATTTACTAATTACCAATTACCCGTACTAAAGCGCCGTATTTGGCTTAAGGTAGGTAGTTACACAAAATCAAACAGAAAGTATACGCGGGGCGAGGACGGCTGTCAAAGCAGGGAGCTTACGGCTCTAACTCGTGGTCAAAATCTACCAGCTCACCGGAGGGGGTCAGGCTTTTGATGGAGAGTTCGGCGTTGTCTAATTGCAGGCCGCAGTGTTTGGCCAGGGCCATACCCTGCTCGTAAAGGGCCAGCGCTTCTTCCAGCGGCAAGTTGCCCACTTCCAGCTTTTGAACCGTTTCCTCCAGTTTAGCGTAGGCTTGTTCAAAGGTTAGGGTTTGAATGTCATCTTGATTCTTATTCATGCCACATTTCCTATCTATCAGCACTCTATGATGGAAACGGAAGAATTGGAGGGAACTACCCCCCACCCCCCCCGCCCTCAAATTTCATCTTCGGGGTTTCCACTCCTTTACCCATTCAACGGCCCGCTTAATGCCTTCTTCAAGGGGGATTTTTGGTTCGTAGCCCAGTAGTATTTTGGCCCTGGTTAAATCGGCGACATAAAAGCTGATTTCGCCGGGTTGAATGGGTTTGTCGATGATTTGCGGGGTGACGCTCAGGTTAGCGGCAATGGTTTCGGCCAGATGAAACAAGGTGGTTGGATTGCCGGAGCTAAGGTTGATTGTTTCGTTGGCTACTTCGCCGTTAACCAGTTTTTCAATGCCCAGCATCAGCCCGTTAATGCAGTCATCAACGTAAGTAAAATCTATGGTCTTGCTGCGGTCAAAAATGGTAATCGGTTCGCCCCGGCTCATCTGGTCGATAAAAATGTGAATCACGCGGGTCATCCGCTCAAGGTCGCCATCGTAGCGACCATAAACATTGCTTAACCTAAAAACCAAATATTTGAGATTGTAGCAGTGGGCATAAGAGTAAACCAGCATTTCATCGGCCATTTTGTAGGCGGCGTAAGGGCTGAGAATATGGAAAACATCGGTGGTATCTTCGCTGACGGTAGGGGGATTGGGGCGGCCGTATACTTCTCTGGAGCTGCTAAAGATAATGGGCAATTGGTGGTTGCGACAAAATTCTAACACGTTAAAGGTAATGGTGGCGTTCTCGTGAGCGCGGCGAGGGTCTTTTACCAACTCATGCACTTTGGCGTTGGCTGCCAGGTGAACAACTAAATCCGGGTTACTCACTTCTCCATTTTCCGCTGATATTTCTGCCAGGGCGGGCATGCCCTGAATAGCAAGATCACGCTGCATAAAGGGGATTTGGTCGGTCCAGGTGTTTTCCCGTTTGTCGATTCCTAAAACAGAAATACCTTTTTGGATCAATGCCAGACACAAATTTGTGCCAACTTGCCCGCTGCTGCCGGTAACTAAAATTTTCAATTTGGTTTATCTCCTCGTAAAAAACAGTTTAATGAGTTCATAGAGTTTAATGAGTTCATAGAGTTTAATGAGTTTATTGAGTTTAACTTACCAAACTCATTAAACTCACCCAACTCACTGAACTCACCAAACCTCTTGTTTATCAGCTATTTACTGTGGCCCCAAATTCGCCGTCGCTAACCTTGATTGTAATGGCATCGCCCTGACCAACCTGATCGGTTTTGGTAACAACGCTTTGTTCTTTTTGCGCAATGGCATAACCCCTGGTCAGAGTAGCGTGGGGGTCAAGCGTTTCCAGTTGTGAGGTCAGGGTGTCGACTCGCTGCCGTTGTAGGGCAAGATAATACTGCAAAGTCCGGCTGGCGCTGTCAGCCAGGGTGTCGATATGTTGCCGGTAATTATTGATGTAGACCTGGGGAGAAAGACGCTTTAAGGCCCACTCTAAACGCTGCAAATTGGTTCGGGCATCTGCCGCCGCCTGTTTAACCTGGTCAACCAGGGTAAATTGATAAGCCGACAGTTTTTGTTCCAGCTCAGATTTATCGGGAGAGACCAGTTCGGCGGCGGCGGAAGGGGTGGGCGCGCGTACGTCGGCTACAAAATCGGCAATGGTAAAATCAACTTCGTGGCCAATGCCGGCGACGACCGGAACCGGGCAGGCGGCAATGGCCCGGGCCAGGGCTTCATCATTAAAGGCCCACAAATCTTCAAGGCTTCCGCCTCCTCTGGACAAAATGATTACATCGACCTGTTGCCCGACCACAGCGGCCAGGGCCGTAATAATTTGGGATGGCGCGATCTCTCCCTGAACCTGGGTGGGTGAGAGAATTATCCGGGCAAGAGGATAGCGACGGCGAAGCACGTTAATAATGTCTCGCAGGGCTGCGGCGTCGGGCGAGGTGACTACCCCAATTTGCCGGGGGAATTGGGGTAAGGGTTGTTTGAGTTCAGCGTCAAAAAGCCCTTCGCTATCAAGTTGCGCTTTGATGCGTTCAAACTGAGCGTACAGCGCGCCCTGTCCGGCCGGTTCAAGGTCATCCACATAAAACTGGTAACTTCCCGCAACTTCATATACCGATATTTTGCCGTGGGCCACAACCGCTTCGCCATCGCGTTGGGGTTTGTAAATAAGCCGGTTGGCCTGAGAACGCCAAATTACACAGCGAATGCTGGCCCCCGTATCTTTAAGGGTAAAGTATATATGCCCGGAAGCGGCTTGTTTCCAGTTTGATATCTCGCCTTCTAGCCACACATCCTGTAAGTTGATGTCCGCCTCAAATTTTTGGCGAATGTAGGCGTTAATAGCCCGTACTGTTAGCACACGGGGCGAGAAGTCAAATAATGATGGTTGGACCATTGCAAATTGTCAGATAGTATCTTGTCAATCAAGTTTTGTTTTTTGGGCAAGAAAAATGATCGTAAACGTGGCGAATCTCCGAATGGCGAATGATGGGCCAGATTCGCCATTTGCTTGTTCGCCAATCCGGTTTATCCGGGTTAGCCTATTATGGCATAAAATTAATGGGAGGCAAGCCCAACAAAGACATTAAAATAGCGTGCAAAAAGCTGCACGCTATTATGGGTTCGCCAACAAATACTATGTGAGCGCCACAGATTAGAGCAACTGAAATCGACTGTTTGCGCGCACAATTTTTGAATCAAAGTTAGTAACATAGTCAAAGAGCTTACTTTGCAGCGTCTGCCATTCTTCGGTGGCTAAAATGGCCTTCATAGTGGGCAAGTCTTCGGCAATGCTGCCCTGAAGAATTTGGGGACCATCGCCAAAAACGGTGTACCAGGCTTCGGTGGGTTGCATACCCAACTTCATCATACCCGGCGCAAATTCCCGGACAATAAATTCAAAATAATCGCTTTCAGTACCGGGTTTAATGTCCCAACTCATCAATAATTTGACCATGTATTCAAGCCCTTTGGCAATCACCTGCTTTAAGCCAACTACGATGCTTTATTACGAGTAATTGGTAAATAGTAAATAGTAATTATTTGGTCAAACTACCAATAACTACTCACTAATTACCGATATATTCAGCATCTAAACAAGTACAACCAGGTAGTTACGCTTTTTAGGTGATATTAATTGTTTGAATAAATTACCAAAGAGAGGATAGCAGAACAAGAATAAATCCGCAAGTCTAAGCGGTCTCGGGAAGAGGTTACTTTTATTCTTTGTTTCGACGCGATATGCGCAGGCGATGGAGTACAAAGGCCAACCCGGCCAGGCCCAAACCGCTTACAGGCAAAACAGAGCTAAAACCCGTGTTGGGCAGTTGATTGGGGATTTGTAAAGCGTCTTGGCCGGTAACGGGTAACAGAAGCGGCGGGGGGACAAATTCATCGCCTGTGGTTGGCAAGCCATTAGGAGGAACAAAATCTTCGCTGCCTTCGGTTTCATCGATGGCGGTTGCTGTTACAATTACGGTGGGAGGAGGAATAATGAGCGCAACAGTTGGCGAGGGAGTGGCTGAAGCCGCAGGCTCGGATGTGGGCGTAGCTTCGGTTACAGGCTCGGATGTGGGTGTAGCCAGAGGCTCAGACGTGGGCGCAGGCGTGGGGGTATCTAAGTCGGGCGTAGGGGTGTCTAATGCGCCGGCGGTGGCGGTAGGCGCGATGGTTGGCGCTGTGGTTGCGTTTGCAGCCTTTGTTGAAACAGGCGTTGATGTTGGCTGTCGCACGCCTTGTCCAACCGTAAAATCAAGCGAAGCTTGGTGGGCGGCGCTTTCGCGGTAAAAGAGAGTGGCAGTGTTGCTAAACGCGCCATCAGAAAGTTCTGTGTTGGCCATTACCGTAATGCGAATGGTTGCTTTTGCCCCGGTAGCCATTTTGTCCAAATTAACCGCCACCAGATACCCATCCTGATTGGCGTTGAGAATTTTTGCCGCGTCTGGACCAACGCCAGTAAATACCTTAAGGGGTGTCAGGCCCGGCGGGAACAGGTCGGTTACAACTACATTGCTAATTCCGGTGGGCAATCCATTGTTGACTGTCAGGAATATATCTATTTTTTGACCCGGCTCAATAGCTGTGCGCGACGCCGACATTTCAATTGTTACCGGCGGCTCAATAGAATCGCCGGTGAACAGGGCAATATTGGCAATGGTGGGGAAATCGCAATTGAGATAAACCCCGGCATCCTGGATTAGCGGTTGCAGGCGTTGAGCTTGCTCTGGCGTCAAGGCTACGTGCAGCGTGGCTACCCCAATACCCAAACCGCCAAAACCATAATTGCCGTCCGTAGCGCTAATAGCAGAAATTTGCCAACTTCCGGTTTTTAATTCGGTTGTGACTCCGCCTATACCGCCAACCCCCCACTGAAACGCCTGGCCTACAAGAGAAGCGCATTTGAGATTAGGCGCGGCAGGGCTGTCGCTTGAGTTGCCATCATTGCCGCTGCCGCCTCCGCCTCCGGCGCCGTCTCCGCTGCTACCGCCATCGGAAGGGCGCGGGTCTGCGCCTTGAGGTAAAGGGCCGGCAAACGCTACAGATAGGAATATCATTCCCACTAGCAAGGCAATGGCCACAATGATGCTAAATATAGTTAGAACCTTGCTTTTTATTTCCATCTTGGGTTGACCCGTTCTTAAAAGCCGATTATTGCTACGTTGACTATATGAAATATTATCATAAATAGTATATAACGTCAAACTGATTTATGTAAAGTTAAGACTTGGCGTGACCAAAGTCGACTAAAGAAGAAAGCGATTAGCGCAAATCTGGCCGGGGAGAGAATTGGGGCGAGGGAGGTGGATTACTCTGATTCACTTCCAGGCCTCCTAATAAGGTAACGACAGAACTTGTGGATTGATTGTTGGTTTCATCAAGTTCCCTAATCTCAACATAGGTTTTATTTTCTGGATCGTTGCTGTCAAAGCTGTCTGCGTAGGCAATAACGGTAGAACCGGTAGGCGGAGGCCAATTCTTGTCTGGAGATGTAGGGGACAATCCGGTCGAGCCGTCTGTGGTCATTATTTGACTGGCTCCAGCAGCTAAGACCGGCACTTCCCAGCCCAAGCCATAAGTGGCATTTACCGATGCGCTGCTCCAACGTCGATCTGCCGCGACACCGACAAGCGTGTTTGGTTGTTGGCCGTTAATATCGGCGTAAATGTCAACCCAGAAGTTGCTGTCTGTAGCGCAGCCCGCATTGGTGACTGTAACGCTGATAACTCCGCCTGCTAACGCCTGAAGGCCCGTAATTTGCAGGTCGGCGCAACCGACATAGTTATTCATAATTATAGGCAAATATATTCCACTGGTAGAAGTAATCACCGTATGAACAACGGTATTGCTATTGCTGATAACGCTTTGTTGGTCGGTGTTGAGATTGGCGGTGTTGTTAAGAGGCGTGCCGGAAATAGAAGATGTTACCGTTACCTGAATGGTGGCGCTTAGCGATTGACCGACGCCCAGGGCGGTAGCTGTTATGACCGTGGTGCTGCCACCGGAACAGTTGCCGTTACTGGCACAGGCAACAAAACCAACCCCACCCGGCAGCGCATCTGTGATAACAACCCCGGTGGCTGCCCCGGTGCCGGTGTTAGTAACCCAGATAGTGAAATCAATAGCGCTGTTGGGGGTAACAGTACTGCCCGATGGTGGGTTGGCGCTCTTGGTGATGGTTAGGGCCGGTGTACCCACTCGGATGACGGGAACGTTAACAAAGGCAGAGTTATCGCTGGGATCGGTCTCGGCGGACGAGGCGATACTGGCATTGTTTACCAATGTGCCAGAAAAGGCTATCGAAGTAGTGACGACAACATTGAATGTTTGCGGTATACCTGGAGCAAAGGCGGGGTTGCTACAATTCATAGTGGGCGGGCTAATTCCGCAGGACCAACCTGAAATTGATGCGCTCAACCCGGTTATAGAACCGGCGGGATTAACAGAATCTACCAGGGTAGCCGGTACGGTGTCCGGCCCAACATTGGTGATGGTCAGGGTGAAGGTAATTTGGTCGCCGGCATTAACAGGGCCGCTGCCAACGCGCGCTTTGCTCACCTGCAAATTGGCGCTCAACGGGCGAACCGTGTCGCTGACGGTGCTGGTGTTGTTTGCCAACGCGGTATCGGTAACGTTAGCGGCGGTGGGCATAATGAGGGCGGTATTAACCATAGTCCCGGAGAAACCGGGGGTTGTATTCAATATCAGGGTGATTGTAGCCGTATTGCTGAAGTTATTAACCGTGCATACCACCGGCCCGGCGCCAACACAAGAACCGGCGCTTGGCGTTGCCGAACCCAGGCTGCCTGTTGAAAAGGTATCAGTCAGCACAACATCTACCGGCGTTGGATTGGTATTGGTAATGGTAATGGTGTAGGTTATTGGATTGCCTGCAATCACATCACCTATGCCGACACGTTGTTTAGTGACTTGCAGGTCGGCATCTATAAAACTGACAATCACAGACGCGCCATCTTTGTTATTGCTGTCATTCGGGTCCAAAATGGGGCCGCCAGTCCGGGTAATTTCAACGGTATTGGTCAACGTGCCGGAGAAAGTTTGCAGGCTTTGAAGCGTCAAAGTGAGGCTCTGGGTGTT
>JAJRVO010000422.1 GCA_024277275.1 Chloroflexota bacterium | reverse complement strand
TAAACAGGTATAACCGGAGAGATACCAAGAATTGGTCTGGCAGAAAAGACATAAATTGGAGACCACGTTGCTTCGCCCGTCTCCACGGCAGCCTGATACCAGGGACGAATACGCGGATCATACTCTTTTCGTTCAATTTCTTCGCCCCGGTCGCCGTTATTGTTAATGCTATAGGTAACTCGCTCAGGAGACGACGACTCATCTCGCAGCTTAAAGACGGCTTCGCCGCTGCCAAAGCTGCTGTCAATTCCCAAAAAATCGCCGTCTTCAGTGCCCATATAAAGGTAAGGAACCGATTCAGAAATATAAACCTGGTTCAGAAAGGTGCGGCCCAGTTGGTCGTAGTTTTCTAAACTCAAATTCCCGGCATCAACTGCGCCCACATTGACCTGGTGAAACAAATGAGGCGCCTCAACAAAGTTTAAAACGTGTTCCTCAATACGCACGGTAGCTTCTGAACTTAGCCGAACCACCAGAGCGTTTACCGTCTGTTGCCCGCTGTTAAATGCAAGCCAGCCCGTTATTCCCACGGCCACAACAATTAACACCCCCAAAAGGCCCGGTAGCGCGTATCGAATTGATATGGAAGGCAATCGTTCTAAAATAGAGGACATTTCTGTCTCCTTTATAACTATGGCTTCACTTTGTCTGTTATCGGGTGCGTCCCAGATTTCAGGAAATTGGGGCAAACCAGGGGGGATTCGGGGGGATTCCCCCCGCTCCCCCCTGTGCTTTCCCAAATTTTGGGACGCACCCCTGTTATCATAACTTGCTATGCTCTAAATATCAAGTTTTTTCATTACGCCCGTTAACCCACGACGTTGGCGGCGCTTTAAACGCCAGTTTAGCATGCTACTGTCGTAGACTGCGCGCATCTTAAAAATGGCCCAAATTTGAAGCAAAGCCGCTATGGCCGCAACACCCAGATACACATAAAAATAGGTTGAACTCTGCAATAAAATACTCACAAAAATAATACCTCCGGCCATTGTACAACCCAAGATAGTCCCCAATGCCGGCAAATAATTATCCATAAACAAGCTCACCCTACCCCGAAATTCGGCGGGTACAAGCGCCTGAAACGATTTCCGGGTGGTGCCATCAATGGTGTTTCTGATAATTTTTAGCGTTAAAACGGCCACTACAACCGTTGCCAACCCCGGCCAGATTATCATAACCAGTACGCCGGCCAACGCCACAAAAGGCACAATGAGAAAGCTGTTCTTCAATTCCATTTTGTTGATAATGCGGCTGGTCAGAAAACTCTGGATAATGAAGGAGATTATAGCTGCCGCCAAAAGGTACATACTGTAAAAGCGCTTGTAATCACCGACATCGGGAATAGTTGTTTTTGAAACAACCAAAAACCGAAACTCGGTGGTGAGGTCAACCACCATCAACACTACAATAGCCAGCGCCAGGTAACGGAAAGAGGCAATTCGGTTTAAAAAATCAGCCCCTTCAGTTAAGGTTTTGGTCAACGATTCGTCTCTTTGGGTTGTTTTGCGTAATTTTATTTTACGTAGTCCCACCGTAATTAAAACAACGGCGACCAAATAAACTCCAATATTAAATGCCACCACCATTTCAAATGTCAGGGCTTCTTGGGAACCCAAGCCTAAACGTACAAACAGGCTGGGCAAAAAGGCAATGCCGATACCCAAAATTTTTCCAACAAAGCTCCAGCTACCAATGACCGGGAAAAGACGTTTTGCCTGAGCCATTCTAAAAATATCGTTGGCCAGAACCCAAAAAACCAGGGGGAAGATAAGCCACTGTTGTTGCGACATTATAAAGAGAATTGCGGCGCTGAGCCAGGCGGGAACTATGGAAGAAATCAGCCACAGGAGGGTAAAGATCAGGGCAAAGGTTAAGGCCGTCCACCGCAGTAATTTGACGCGGTCAAAACGGTCTACAATTAAAGATGATATGGCCGACGTTACAATAATCAGGACGGCGTCTATCCCTTTAACAAGGAGTATCTGATTAATGCCTCCTTCGTCCAGAAAGTCGCTGATACCCACAATGCCAGACGTTTGTCGCGCCATATCATTGCCCAACAAAAGGAATCCCAGAATAATTACAAGGGGCAATTCATCCGGGCGGACATCAAATACTCGGTTAATAAAATCTTTCATGCGGACGCTTTCTGGAGGGCAAACTACATGTTGCGAGGTGTAAAGATCAAGATTAACAATAGGACTGACGACACTTTATCATAGCCCGATTTAAGATAAATAACAAATAATTAGGGCCACATTTTGCGAAAAGCGCCCTTTTGTGGAACAATTGAATCACCTGGTATTTAGAACGGTTGCCAATACTGGAGAACTTGCATGTCCAAAACAATCTTAATTCACTCTTTTCGTCATGGAGTGGGTCGCTCTACTATAGCGGCCAATTTAGCCTTTTTGTTGGCGTCTGAAGGGCAACGGGTAGCCATTATTGATACCAGCACAAAAGCGCCGGCTACCCATCTTTTGTTTGGCCTAAAAGAAGATGATATGGCGTACTCATTTAATGATTACTTGCTGGGCCAATGCGATATTCAACAAGCCGCTCATAACGTAACCGGACATTTAAAAGAAAGTCTCAAGGGTCAAATCTTTCTTGTTCCCGCCAACACCAAAAGCGAAAAAACCGCCCGCCAGCTAAACGACGCCCAGGATGCGCTTTTACTTAACACAGGTTGCCAAACTTTAATCGACTCGTTAGGTCTGGACGCCTTGCTCATTGACACCCAACCCGGCGTTAGCGAGACGGCGCTGGTTGCCATTACCGTTGCCGATACGCTGGTTATGATTTTAGGCCTTAGCAAACAAGATTACCAGGGCACAGGCGTAACTATGGATGTGGTTCGCCAACTGGATGTGCCGCGCGTGGTCCTGATTGTTAACGAGGCCCCAACCGCCTTTGATTTTGATGAAATAGAAACAAAAATGGAACAGACTTATAACTGCGAAGTGGTCGCAGTTTTACCCCACCTGGACGAAGTAATGGCCCTGGCTAACAAGGACATTTTTGCTTTACGATATCCAAACCACTCCTTAACAACGCAATTAAGGAAAGCCGCTATAAACCTGACCTCGTAGTCCAGTATTTTCACCTTGATTTATGCAGTTCACACAATGATATTAGAGCGCAATGAGTAAAAATTTTTTCTCGACTCAATATTGGGGCAGGTTGAGTATTACCACTAAATTTACGCTGGCTGTGGTTGTGCTGCTGGCGCTGGTTGCGCTTATGGCGTTAACCAGCTTTTTGGCGCTAACTAGCGTGCGCCGCCAAACCGAAGCCGTCCTCTTAACCAATCCCCAATCCTCTCAACCGGCGTTGGAAATGGCTGACATTGAAGACGCTCGCCGGCAGATTAATCAAACCGGCCAGTCGGCCACTACTGTACTTTTAGTAACTATTGCTGTCACTGTCATTTTGGCTTTCTTCATTGTCCTGTTGCTCAACAAAAGCATTACCCGCAACATTAACAGATTAACCAACGCCGCCACGCAATTACAAGAAGAAAAGAAGCGTTCCGACAATTTGCTTAATGTGGTTATCCCCATTGGGGTGGCGCTGTCGGCAGAACAAAATTTTGACCGGCTGTTAGAAAAGATACTGCTAGAGGCCAAATCTTTTTGCCACGCCGATGCGGGTACACTCTACCTGCGTACAGAAAATGATAATCTCAACTTTGTCATTGTGCGTAACGACTCGTTAAATATTGCTATGGGCGGGACCAGCGGCAATTCAATTGACTTTCCACCTGTGCCGCTGTTCAATACCACAGGCAAGCCAAATCACAGCAACGTGGCTGCCCACGTAGCCCTAACCGGCGACTCAATTAATATCCCCGACGCCTACCGGGCTGAAGGGTTTAACTTTTCCGGCACCAAAGATTTTGACCAAACTACAGGCTATCGCTCAACCTCGTTTTTAACAATCCCCCTAAAAAATGCCCGCAACTACGTGGTGGGAGTGTTGCAACTGATTAACGCCCTGGACCAAAACACGGGGCAAATAGTCGCCTTTAGCCAATCTTTGGAGCAAATAGCCGCCTCGCTCTCCTCGCTGGCTACCGTGGCTCTTGAAGCCTATATCCGCGAACAGAATTTAAGGCAAGAAATCCAGCAACTTCGGATTGAAATTGACGAGGTTAAACGCCAAAGACAAGTGACAGAGATTGTAGAAACCGACTTCTTTCAGGATTTGCAGGCTAAGGCTCGTAATATACGCCGTCGGGGCCGAAGCAGTCGCCTTGAGGAATCAGAGTAAGCACGTGTAGCTCACCCTAAAGGATACCACTCCGAAACCGTCAATATATCCTCCTCCAGGGGCAAGGCGGCGGCTAACTGAACTAAAGTTTGCTTCAAGACAGGATGCACAAAATCAGGGGCAATATCCACCAGGGGATGGAGCACAAACCCTCTCTCAACCATTCGAGGATGAGGAATTTGTAAATGGGGCAAATTCAGCGTCAAATCATCATAAAAAACAATGTCTAAATCAATCTTACGAGGACCGTAGCGAAAACTTTTCTCTCGACCAATCCGGCCTTCCAATAGCTTAAGATAATCCAGCAATTCAGGAGGAGGCAACTCAGTATGTCCCCTGGCAGCGATATTTAAGAAAGCCGGCTGATCAACAACATAAGCGGGCGTTGTTTCATACAATCGGGAAACGGCAGAAATTTTCACTTGTGGGGGTAATGCTTGTAAAGCTTTCTCTAAATTATCTTGTCGATTCCCCAGATTGGTTCCCAACGCTAAATAGACGGTATGTTTATTAGTCATTGTTATTGCAAAAATTTGTGTGCCAGGTTTTGCTAACGGACACCCATTTAACTTGACAACAATCATCTGCACCCAGGTTGCAAAGTAGCAGGATTGCAGGGTTACAACGCATTGTTTTTTGCAACCTTGCTACCTTGCAACCCTGTTAAGGCAAAAATCTACTCCACAAACCCCATCAGCATAGATTTACTCTGGTGGGTCAACCGACTCAATCTCAGCCCAATGATAACGACTCATTGTTTGTTGCAAAGTTTTGGTAAATTGGGTGTTTTTAGACAGTCCCATCTTGTAAAGCAGGTATTTCCACATTGTCCACAATGTTGACAAGCCGTAAACAACGCTGCGCTTAAACCCAATTGATGAAGCCTCTTCAAAGTAGCGGGTGGGCATTGCAATTTCGCCAATCTTAAAGTTAAAGGCCGCCGCTTGAGCCAGCACTTCGCTATCAAAAACAAAATCATCAGAATTCAGCAGGAACGGGATTGTGGTTAAAAATTTACGGCTGTACGCTCTAAAACCAGAGTGAAACTCGCTTAAATTTTGCCCCAACACCAAATTCTCAATCCAGGTTAAAAAACGATTGCCGATAAACTTATATAGGGGCATCCCTCCCTCAAGGGTTTCTTTGCCCAAAAAACGAGAGCCAATCATCATATCGTATTCACCGCGCTGTATAGGTTCAATTAAAGCCGGAATCCGCGTGGCGTCATACTGATTATCGGGATGAAGCATTACCACAATTTCCGCCCCATCTTTAAGCGCCTCAAGATAGCTTGTTTTCTGGTTTCCGCCATAGCCCCTATTTCGCACATGAATGATCGTTTTTAATCCCAACTGTTCAGCAATCTCTACCGTATCATCCTGGCTAACGTCATCGGTCAAAATTATCTTGTCGACAATATCCATAGGGATGCTGGCGTAGGTCACCTCAAGAGTTTTGGCTGCGTTGTAGGCCGGCATAATGACGATAACTGACATTGTTTTACTCTAAAAATATAGTTTATTTGCGCATTATGACGCTGCGCCGCAACATCTGCACTTGTGGCGGCAAGCAATGTTGTAAAAAGTTAAAAAAGAAAGCCACTCAACGCCCATTTTGCGATGCGCTATGATTGTACTCACTGAGCAGCTTTGGAGCAAAAGTCTAACCAAATGACGAGACCGGATGCTGCCAAAACACAATATCCACTCAATTCTACATTGTTCACCCGGAAAAAACACAAATGGTTTCCCACAGAGATAAATTGTTATATAATGGTTATAATTATGTTATGCAAATTAGTTATACATTCTTCCTATTTGTGTCTTATCTCAATTTGGTCTATAAATATAACAACGAGGATTTATTATGACCGATACACAAAATAACGCACAAGTTGATGAGTTTGACCTGGATTGGCTGGTTTCTAATCTAAGATGGTTATGGCTACTTTTGGCTGCTCTATTTGTTGTGGCAGAAAGTTTGCTTGGGTCAGAACCGTCCCCCAATTTCAGAGACCTTCTAACGCTCGTTGGTGTCGGGCTGGCATTAAACGGAGTTTACGCCGGTTTATTATGGGCCAAGTTTTTCCCGGGTTGGATAGCGGCTATAACAATCATCCTTGACGCTGCATTTGCCATTACCCTGCTTGTTATGCTTAACGAGCACGCTCAACTTATGTTGCCTATTATGCTGTTTCCGGTTGTTATTGCCGGGGTCCGCTGGAATACGGAAGCCGGTGTATTGGTAGCTCTACCTATTGTGTTAAGCTACGCTATACCCGTGGTCCCCATTGTATTGGGACAAGAAGATATTGATAGACCAAAGTTAATTGCAGCCCTGTTGACATTAGGCGTTAATGCTTTAACCTTATTTTTGGCCGGTTCGTTACCGGGCTTTTTTATGGGTCAACGGGTTGAAATGGCTGGACGCGCTACCGAGGCAGAGCTTGAACGCCTACGTATCGCAAATGAACGGGGTAAAATTGTCTCTGAAATGGCTCTAACACTGAGTTCTACACTCAATTATCATAAGGTGCTGCGAGCAGTCATCGACTCGGCATTCTCGGCAATGGTTGAGGTCTCAACCGCTGAAGACGAGTCGAATACTGTGGGTATGGTTTTGCTTTTTGAAGGGGACGATGGCAGGTTAACCCTGGCTGCCGGCCGTAATACATCCCGCACTGACCAGGGGCGCAAGATAAGCAGTGAAGAAGGCTTGATTGGGCGCACTATCAATACCGCCGAAGTTGTTGTTACCCACACAGTCCAAAAAGATAAGGCTCTTACCTCTTTTCAGTCAACCGCAGGTTGTAAGTCTGCAATTTGCGCCCCCCTACGGGCGGGTTTTAGCACTTACGGAGTTGTTCTTTTTTGTACTACCGAACCTAATTCTTATAACAAAGACCACAAAGACTTGCTGACAACTTTTTGCAGCCAGGCCATTATTGCGCTTCAAAACGCCCAGCTTTTTGCAGACGTTCACCGTGAGCAACAAAAAATTCTGGAAAAAGAGGCTGAAGCCCGTAAAAAATTGGCTCGTGATTTACACGATGGCCCAACGCAATCAATTGCCGCCATTGTGATGCGCTTAAATTTTATCAAGATGGTTATTGAAAAAGGCGACACAACAAAAGCCTATGATGAACTTGAAAAAGTTGAAGAAATTGCTCAGCGCACAACTCAAGAGATCAGAACAATGCTTTTTGCGATGCGCCCTGTTATCTTAGAAACGCAAGGTCTGGTTCCGGCCCTCAACCAATACGCCGACCGGCTAACTGATAATGAGCCTTTTAAAGTGTCGGTTATTAACCAGGGATATAACGGTCAGTTAAACCACGAAGCAGAAGGCGTTGTATTTGCTATTGTTGAAGAAGCCGTTGGAAATACCAAGAAACACGCCGAAGCGTCAGAAATTAAGATTAGATTGGTGGTTAAGGATGAATCTTTACTTGCTGAAATTAGAGATAATGGCAAAGGCTTTGATGTAAAAGCAACGCAATCAACTTATGATCAACGAACCAGTCTGGGGTTAATTAATATGGATGAACGGGCTGAACTGGTAGGAGGCCACTGCACCATACAATCTATCAAAGGCAAAGGCACCGCCATTGGCATCAAAATCCCCTTCAAACGAGCCGCAGACATGATATAATTCTACAGAGGTTTTCTTGATTGAATAGACATTGGTTGGCAATTGGAGCAGCCGTTTTATCATTAATCCTGTTACCCGGCTGGTATTATCTAAAACAAAAACGGAACAATGATAAATTCTGGGAAAATATTTCAGAGCAGTGGCCTGGTCGCCTTGCTCAATTTTTTTATTTTGTGGGGATACCTTACTTTGTCATTATCTTTGGCGGCTTATCTCCTAAGTTGTTGGGCCTAAAAGGGTTAGACCATTTTAATCTCATTAATTGGAACAGCGATTTCTTGGCAGTTCAGGTTCAACAAGCGATAACGCTAATGCTGCTAGAGTGGCTTCTTGATAGCAGCCTGACAATTTTGGTTGGTTCAGTAACGCTGTTGGGGTTAGTAAGCATTTGGCTGGGCTTAAAGCGACACGGAGTAGAGTTTACGCCTGCTCCTGAACCGATGTTGCGCACAGTTTATTATGCTCTGCACTGGGCTTTTTATCGGGCAGTATTTTGGTTAATTACGGGCGAGCTATATCTGGGCGTAGTTTTAGGTAGCGGTCTGGTGATTTTGGAGTGGCTACTGATCCAGACATTCCAAAACCAAAGTCCGACTCAGCGTCAACAGTTTTTAACCAGCGCTATCATTTTGATTTTAACGGCAACAATCTTTTTTTACAGCCCTAACCTATGGTTACTCTTGCCTATTCAGTTAACAATGGTCTCTATTATAAACAAAGGCCAGGGGGCGATTATTCTGCATAACAACGGCGGACAGCAATGGAAAACACCGTAAAGAAAATCTTAATTTTGCTTTCTGTTGTTACCGGCCTAATGTTTGCGGCAGTTCTTTGTTACAGTTTAACTGTCGGCGTTTTACCCCGGTTAGAAACAGTAGATTCTGAAGCAAGAACCGATGCCGGAGACCTCCCCGCTACCCAAGAAGTCACAGATAATGCCACTCCTGCTCCGGTCCCCACAAAAACTCCTGCGCAAGAAAATTATACCAAAACCCCCGCCCCCAACGCCGCCCCTGTAGATGCGGGCGCTGATGGTTTAACCTGGAACGGGCTGCAAATAGATATTGCCAACATCAACTACAATGCCTGGCCTCTAATTAAAGCCAAAAATCAAAATAACGACCCACCCTTAGAGGGTATGACCATGCTTTTGGTTACGGTCAGAGCAACTAATGTTGAGGGCGCTGAGGAGGAGCGTATTGCGCTTGACGCCTCTGATTTTCAACTGATTGGCGACCGCAATACGGTTTACAAAACATTTCAAGTAAGTTGTGGCGTGGCGCCGGACAGATTAGATGGCGTTATTGCTGCGGGCGATACTATGGATGGAAATATCTGCTTTCAGATATCCACGGATGAAAACAACTTTCAGTTAATTTATGAACCGTTTGGCTCTCCGGCAGTTTATTTTGACCTGCCAGAAAGGTCTGACACCGAATGGCTTGCTCCAAATCCGCCGCCGGTCCTCATCGAGTCTAAAAACTTAACCTGGAACGGATTACAAATTGATATCGCCAATATCAACTACGATGCCTGGCCTTTAATTAAAGCGCAAAATCAAAATAACAACCCGCCCCTGGCAGGAATGACCATGCTTCTGGTCACAATCAGAGCAAGCAATGTAGAAGGGGCCGCCGAAGAATACATTAAACTTAGCGCGTCTGATTTGAAACTAATCGGCAGTCGTAAAACTGTGTATCAGTCGTTTCAAGTAAGTTGCGGCGTTATCCCCGACAGGTTAAATGGGGTTGTTGCTCCGGGTGATTTTATGGATGCCAATGTCTGCTTCCAAATATCAACAGACGAGAGCGATTTTCAACTGATTTATGAACCGTTTGGCTCTCCGGCAATTTATTTCGACTTGCCGCCGCGACCCTCTGGCAAGTAATTGGTTTTTGGGTAACTATCAGGCATGTCATTTCGACCGAAGGGAGAAATCAATCGCCATTTGAGGAATAAGTCGATTTATCATCAGCGCTTGCTTCTTTCAACGTGACAAATGGATACCCTGCCGGAGACTCGTCTTTCAACAGGTCGCCAATTTCTGTAGCTGCCTCAAACCTATCGCCGGTGGTAAAGATAAAGGTGATACGTCGCCACTTGTCGGCAATAATGGGTGGCAATTTGTGATACAGCGGACCAAGTTCAAATTTGTAGTACCATTTATCGGCATGTTTGTGGTTGGGTTCTGAGGGAAGCATATCTTGACGGGTAACTAACTCGTGTCCTTCAACTTTGGCGTAGTAATGAATGGCCCATTTATCCTCGCCAAAGGCTTTGGTTTGATAAAACGCAATCCAATCAATATTGGGCGCAGGCTCTGGCGCGCGCTTAACCGGGATGCGATACCAACGCTCATCCTGTACCCTGCGCCAGTCTTCTTGGTTATTCATAACGACCACCAAAACACGGTCGTCAGGGTATATCAGCATCGCCTTGCCCCTCAAACCCCACCGCATTATCAACAACATACAGGGGACGGCCTCTGACTTCATCGTAGATGCGTCCCAAATATTCCCCAATAATCCCCAGTGAAATCAGTTGAACTCCTCCCAAAAACAAAACCATAATTAGCGTTGTGGCCTGACCCTGAAAAGCCTGGTTACCGGATAATCGAGTCACAACAACCCCCAATATTGATAGGGTACTTAAAATAGCAATGATAAAACCAATAAAAGTAGCCAGTTGCAAAGGAAAATAGCTAAACCCTGTAATAGCGTTGAGTGCAAATCTGACCATTTTACGGAGAGGATACTTGGTTTCGCCGGCAAAACGTTCTCCTCTAACATAATATACGCCAGTTTGTTTAAAGCCAACCCAACTGGTCATCCCCCTAATAAAACGATGTCGCTCCTTCATCCCTTTCATATAATTAACCACTTTACGGTCCATCAGCCTAAAATCACCCGTGTCTAGCGGAATGTCAACATCGGTAATGCGAAAAATGATGCGGTAGAAAAGTTTGGCCGTAAAAAGTTTAAACCAGGTTTCCCCCTTGCGTTCTCTGCGGACAGCGTAAACAACCTTGTACCCCTCTTTCCACTTTTGAATCATTTCCAGGATTAGCTCCGGGGGGTCCTGCAAATCGGAGTCGATTAAGATGACGGCATCGCCCTGAGCGTAATCCATCCCCGCAGTCACGGCAAGCTGGTGTCCAAAGTTGCGGGCAAAATCAATATAGTGGACTCTTGAATCAGAGGTATGTAAACCTTGCATCAATTCCAGGGTGCGGTCGGAGCTGCCATCATTAATCAGTACCAGTTCCCATGCTTCTCCCGTTTGTTCCATAACCTCTTTTATCCGGCGATACAACTCGGGCAAACTTTATTCTTCATTCCAGCACGGAGCTACAATTGAGTAGCGGATTTTGCTCATAACAAATACCCCTCCCGGTGGTAGATTTCTAAAGGCATCATTATAACGCAAAGTATGTATATTGAATATTTGCAATACTCGACTTGGAGTGCGATAAAGTGCGGAATATAACTTGCTTAAAATTACGCAAACTTAATGGTAATAATGCACAACTACCCCAAATTCCTATTTATTGTCGCCCGCCCTTGTGATAAAATTCTTGTATCGGTCTTTAACAAGCCTTCTTGTAACACCCTAGATGTTGTAGGGTACATTTTAATTGTATACTATATCTAGGAAGCAGGTTGTTTAGACTTGTTCTGCACTTTTATATTGTGAGTATAAGCAAGCGGGCCAAGCAAGCGGCTAAGCAAGCGGGCTAAGCAAGCGGCTAAGCAAACGGCAACAAAAGGTGTGCTGATGGCTAACGAACAAATCCTGATTGTTGATAATTCTACCCGGAATATCAACTTTGTGATTGATTCAGTATTAGAGCCAAATAGCTACCAACCGCTTGTTGCCCAAGATGGAAAAACGGGGTTAAACATAGCCCTGAACCAGCATCCAGACCTGATTTTACTTGATATGGATGTGCCTGAAATGACAGGTATGGAAATGCTGGACACGCTGAATACTCAAAATATAAAAATCCCCGTAATTGTAATGACCTCTCAAGGCTCCGAAACATTGGCCGTTCAAGTCTTCCGTATGGGAGTTAAAGATTACATCCTGAAACCGTTTGAGGCTTCTGAAATGCTCAACTCTATAGAGCGCGCGCTAACAGAAGTCCGGCTGCGTAAAGAACGAGACGAATTAACCGAACGCCTGCTAGAATCTAATCAGGAACTTGAGCAGCGCATTAAAGAGTTACACACGCTCTTTGGCATTGGCAAATCTGTTACCTCTTTACTGGATCAGGAAAAACTCTTATCCAGATTAGTAGAAGCTGCAATTTACCTGACAAATGCCGAAGAGGGTTCGCTGCTGCTGGTCGATAAAAAAACCGATGAGTTATACATGGTAGCCGCTCGCGGCATAGATGATCGCGTGGCTCGTTCATTTAGATTGCGGGTTCAAGATAGTTTGGCCGGCGAAGTTGTTACCAGCGGCCAGCCCCTAATCCTGACCGGTGAAGATTTCACCAAAATCAAAACCGCCTACCTGGTTCGCTCCCTGATGTATGTTCCCCTTACAGTTAAAGAACGGGTAAGCGGGGTGTTAAGCGTCAACAACCGTCAACAGCAACGAGATTTTACCAATCATGATCTGCGGCTGCTATCCGCCCTGGCCGACTACGCGGCCATCACGTTAGAAAATGCCCGGCTTTTTAACCAGGCAGAGAGCGAGCGGACCAAACTGGCTACCGTTTTGGGCGAGATTGAGGAACCTGTGGCCGTTATCACCGGCCAAAACAATCGGTTTATTGTGGCTAACGCCGCTCTTCGACGCATCTTTGGGCTGGACGAAGATGAGGTTGAGGAGCAGCCGTTGGCTGAGTTAATTTATAACCGGTCTTTGCTGGAACTTATAGCCGCCACGCCCGACACAGGCGCTACCCACAAAAGCGAAATCCCTTTTGATGATGGCCGCACTTTTTATGCCGCTCTCACGCCTATTCCCGACGTAGGCCGGGCCATAGTTATGCAAGATGTAACCCATTTCAAAAAATTAGATCGTATAAAATCAGATTTTGTCTCAACGGTCTCGCACGATCTTCGCGCTCCGCTTAACTCAATTAAAGAGTACGCCAAAATGATCAATCCGGCCGGTGAACTGAACGAGAAACAGATTATATTTGTTGACCGTATCATTAACGGGGTAGAGCAAATTACAGCTTTAATTGACAATTTGCTTGATCTTAGCGCTATTGAAGCAGATATTGATCCAGACGTAACCGCTATTGATATTGGGCAATTGACCATTGAAGTAACCGCCGACTTTCAAAATCAAGCCGGGCGCAAACACCAACAACTTATTTGCCACACCGCGTCCGGCCAGCCGGTTATGGTTGTCGGCAATGTTTTGCGTTTAAAGCAGGTTGTTAGCAACCTGATTGATAATGCCATTAAATATACTCCCGAAGAGGGACAAATTTCTGCCATTGTTCAGACTGGGGACAAGCAAGTTGTATTTAAGGTTGAAGATAATGGCCCAGGCATCCCGCCGGCAGACCTACCCTTTATATTCGACAAATTTTTCCGGGTAAAAGATAAAGGCCAGGCTGAAACCAGGGGAACCGGTCTGGGTCTGTCCATTTGTAAATCCGTTATAGAAAAGTATGATGGACACATCTGGGCAGAAAGTCAACCTGACCAGGGCAGTATATTTACCTTCACCTTACCTTTAGCCCCCGCCGATGATACAAAACCCGTAAATGTCTCCTCAACAGAGTCGAAAGTATTGCCGGTGTAAAAAACAGCGCGTAATGTCTAATCGACAAAATTTGCGCCCATCATCAGATGGGCGTGTTTCATTTCAATCTAATTGACACCTTACTAACCTGCGTCTATAATCGAACAAATTTAAAGCTGTGCTTTGCATCACATCGCAAGTTTGCCGAAATCTGTATCTCAGGGTAGAGTAGAATTAACATGAACGTCGGCAGATTGGTGAAATAAATTTGCAAGAATCCTGCTGGATATAATGAATAAGGCTAAACAGATTCAAAACACAATTGAACAAATAGTTCACCGCCTGATAGAAAGCTACCAGCCGGAACGGATTATTCTGTTTGGTTCTCTAGTCTATGGAGAACCAGATGAGGATAGTGATATTGACCTACTGGTCATCAAGGAGACCACAGCAACGCCTTTAGAACGCCGGGTTCAGGTGCGGCAACTGGTCTCCGATCCCAAACGCCGGATTCCTTTTTCGCCTTTGGTGTTGACTCCTGATGAACTGGCTCAACGGTTGGCGGTAAAAGACCCCTTCTATCAAGAAATCCTTCACCGGGGAAAGGTGTTTTATGCCCAGAACTGAGTCCACGCTTTCGGCGGACTGGTTTACCCGAGGGGATTTGGATATTCAAGCTGTGGAGGTTTTGTTGGCTCAAGGTGGTCCTCTACCCATTGCAGCCTTTCATCTCCAACAGGCTATTGAAAAGTACCTCAAAGGATACTTACTCTCTACAGGCTGGCGTCTGCGACGTATCCACGATTTAGAGATTCTCATCCAAGAGGCTATTGTTCAAGACACTG
>JAJRVO010000421.1 GCA_024277275.1 Chloroflexota bacterium | reverse complement strand
GACAACCTTGTGCGTGGTATCGTAAATAGAGGGGAACCATTGCAGATTAACGCTAAAGATAATAATGGCCAGCAAGCCGGTAAAAAAGGTGGGCACAGAATAACCAATCATCGAAAAAACTGTACCGACTTGATCGACCCAGGAATATTGCTTTACGGCCGAAATAACGCCCAGGGGAATGGCAATAATAATAGACACCACATAAGATAAACCTATTACCCACAAAGTTTGAGGGAAGCGTTCTGCAATTAAGTCGATAACCGGCCCCCGGGTCATCCAGGAGCGCAAGCGAAAACGATTTTCCGAGTCGCCAATTTTAAGGCCGGTACTGGTCTCTATCAGATTAAGCGGCTCGGTAATAAAAAACTGTTGCATCCATTTTGCATAACGAACATACATGGGTTGACCCAACCCCAGAGATTGGCGGATTTGTTCTCTTACTTTGGGGGGGATAGTCATCGGCAGGTTCCCGGTGGGGTCGTTTGGGGCTAAATCGAGGACGGCAAAGATAACAAAACTGATGGCAATTAACGTCGGTATGGCCATTAAAAGACGGCGCGCAATGTATCTTCCCATATCATTTGCATAAAGTGGCCTACGGCTTTGGGCCGTAGACCACTTTATTTCCTTTCTTTAAGCTAGGTCATTGGACTATTGACTGGAGCGGCTCCAATCTGCAATGTTCCACAGTTCAGAGTCCCAAACGTTCATGCGAACGCCCAGCAAGGTGTTGCTGTGGGCCGACACGTCGCCGCGAGTAACCAGCGGAATCATGACGTAATCTTGCATCAGCATGTCATTCATTTTGATAGCAATTGCGGCTCGATCTTCGAGCGCAGCCGTCTGACCAAACTCTTCAACCAGGGCGTTGTATTCTTCGCTGCACCAGCGCGGAATATTGTTGCCCAACCACTGGTTATCGGGGCCGGAAATTTCGCGGCAGTGCCAGTTGGCCATGTAGGCTTCGGGGTCGGTGCCGTCAAAGGTGTTGGTGTACATCTCAATGTCGGTATAGAACTTGCCGTAGGTGTCGGGGCTGGCCGGGTCGCCGCCAAAGAAGCCGGCGGCATCAATGTTGCGCAGCTCGGTCTCAACGCCAATTTGCGACCACCACTGCTTGACCAAAGCCTGAGTACTCTGGCGCACGGAGTTGGTGGAGGTTTGATAGAGAATCTTCAACGGAACGCCGTCTTTTTCGCGAATGCCGTCGCCGTCGGTGTCAACAATACCGGCGTCATCCAAAATTTGGTTAGCCTGGGCAATGTCCTGAACCAGACATTCGTCATTGTTGGTCGACACGTAAATGGCCGGGGCAGGCAACACGTTGCAGCCCGGCTTACCGGCAGAGCCATAAAGCTGGGTGGCAATGGTGGTGCGGTCAATGGCCAGGGATAGGGCACGGCGAACAGTGATGTCGCTCAGGAAGGGGTGGGCAAATTCGCCGTCCTCGGTATACATGGAGCGGTTGTCGCCCAGATCAGGATTGGGGTCGGTAAAGTTGACCATTAAGCGCTCTACAGCGGTGCCAAAGTCGCTGACGACTTTGCCTTTACCGGCCAGGGCCATTTGGTTCAGAATTTGCGGCTCAACTTGCAGGTTCCAGGCGTAATCGGCTTCGCCGGTTTCCAGCACGGCGCGAGCGGCAGAAGCGGCGTCGCCGCCGCCCTTAAAGACCACTTCTTTAAAGAAGGGCTTGTTGGGATCGCGGAAGTTTTCGTTGATTTCGTACACAACCACGTCATTGGCCTTAAACTCTTTCACCTTGTAGGCGCCGGTTCCAATGGGGCCAAAGTTCTGGTCAGTACATTCTTGGGCTTTGACGCCCATACAATCCTGGAATTGGGCTTTCTGAAGCACAGGCGTGGTAGCGCCCACAAAAGGACCATAGGGGAAGGGCTTGGGTTTTGAGAAGCTGATTTTGACAGTCAGTTCATCCAAAGCCTCTGCGCCCTCTACCGAGTCGAAGTTGGAGGCGGCATTGCAGCCCATCTCTTCGTCCAGGCAGTATTCGGTGGTGAATACAACGTCGTCGGCGGTTAGTGGGGTTCCATCAGACCAAAGGATGCCCTCTTTTAGTTTCCAGGTGATGCTGGTGAAATCTTCGGCCACACCGCCGTTATCTACGGTGGGGATTTCATCGACCAGCCAGGGGACCATCCGCCCGGTTTCATCATAACGGGCCAGCGGTTCCAACACAACGGAACCGGCATGGATGTCTTTTGTACCGCCGGAGAGGTAGGGATTAAGGATAGAAGAGGCTTGCCAGTAAAGAACGGTGACGGTATCGCCCGCGCCGCGCGATGTAACCAGCTTTTCTACCTCTTTAATCACCTCTACTTCTTTTTCAACTATTTTTTCTACCTCTTTTTCAACTATTTTTTCTACTTCAACTTCTTTCTCAACAACAACCGTTTCGACTACGGTTACAGTCTCCGGTTGAGCGGCGCCACAAGCGGCAACCAGCGCCATTACCGTCGCAATGCTTAACAGCAAAAACAATTTTTTACGGTTCATCCTGAAAAATATCCTCCTTTTGGATTTAAAAAAACTTTAACATTGACTTAAATGGATGTACCAATTGTACGATTTTATCGTACCCAGAATCTTATTGCTATTTGCAGTAACCACCCCCTTTCATTTCTAGTACAGCTTGGCGGAAGTCTTTCGGTAGTTACAAGCAGCGCGTTGCTTAGTTTATGGAGTGAAAAAGTGCACTTTTTCACTCCATAAACTACCGAAGGATTTACGCCGCCGTGTACTAGTATGTTCGTCGCTTGCTTCCAGGAGATATGAAAAACGGCAACTTTTCAATCGTCCCGCCAAAATAGAACGAAGATAACCCTGATACATACAAACAAGTTTTACTGAATTTATAGCGTTTATTTACATTAAATCTAATTGTCATTTGACAACAATCAGCATTCTATTACCGGGGGGAATGAAGAATCACAAAAAATGTCACGTCAACAGACATCAAGCTAATGATTTGCAATTGACATTTCAGGGATAGAGGCGCAGTCTATGAACATAACAATATATGGGACAGGTGTTACAATGCGTTCCTGTCGCAAACAATTCCACTTAATATCTACAGCAAGATGCGTTTCCAAGATTGGCAGATAAGACAAGTATCTGGTTTTCAAGGCGGAGTTCGGCTTTGACCATATTAAGCCTGCGTTCCGGATGGACATCGACAAATGAATTTACTACTCTGCGGGGAGGCGGTTGTTCAGAAGGGCCTATCCCAACAAACAGAAATGCCCCAATTACAAAACACAAGAGGATGGCTGACCCTGTCGCATATATCGGCCTGGATGATAAAGAAATTTTAGAGTGAGCAAGTAAGTTGCGCCAGTGGATAAGAATTTGTTCGGTTAACCATCTGGAATTGCCGCTGGAGATTTGACGCCCTAAAATGAGGTTAAAGTCTTCAATGTTTTCTCCCAGAGTATTAGCCAGTTCTCTGAGCCATTTTGGCCTGATATCGCAGGCCAAAATAAGTCCTTGCTCCAGGGCCACAAATGTTGCTTCAGACAGCTTTGTTTGCGCCGCTAATTCTGCAATTGATAAACCGGCGTTAGCGCGCGCGGCTCGCAGGTATCTGCCAAAACGCGAGGCAGTTTCATCGGCGGTAACTCTACTCTGGTTATCATAAGACGAATAATAATTTTGCCCATGCCGTCTAACCAGAATTTCACAGAATTCTTTAGTATGCGCTTTTCGTCGTTTAAGCTCTTCCGCGCTCATAATTACGCTGCCTTTTCAAACAAGCCGCTTAATTCAGGGGATTCCCGTAATTTATCTCTGGCACGCTTGTGGTAAACGCGGATGGTGTTTTTGTTCATGCCTAATCTTTTAGCCACTTCTGTAGCGTTTTCTGTCTCTTCAAAATAGATAAGCATAATAATCCGGCGCTCGGCATCAGATAGCCGCAAGATCATTTTGTGCAGGAGTTCATCGGCCTCTTTTTTTACATTGGGGTTTATTTGTTGCGGCGCTTCGGAGCAGTTAAAGAGGTGAAGCTGGGTGGCAATAAAATGCAAAGCTTCGTTGCGGCTTTCGTTAAGTCTTTCAAGCGACAAAGGAGGCGGGGAGCTAAAGAATTCCAGGATTTTTCGGTGAGCAATACTGAGCAACCATGATTTAATGGGAGCGCCGGTCCAGACAAAATCATAAATCTTTTCAAGGACAACCAACCAAACCCCGGCCGCAATCTCATCTGTATCGGCAGCCGAAGAAACCCTGCTTCTTACATAGCGCCATATATCTTCATGATGTCTGATAAAAATAGTTTCAAGAGCGCTTTGACTCTCCGCTCTTGAACCCTGGGTAATGAGCCGAATTAACGTTTCGTCATCGGCTTCTTTTGTTTTGGCAGGCAGGGGGAAATGGATAGGCCAGGGGCCGGCGCTAAGAATCCGCCGAGATGGATGCTCACTATCAAATGCTTGCATTGATTAACCCTTTACACTGCTTTGTGTTTTGGATAGCGGCTATGATTATGCGTGGTGGGCCGGTTAACTAGAGATATGGGGCAAGTGTTACAAATTAATTTAAAGACTAAAATGATTACATCTTCAGCCTGACATAGTTTATACCAGCTTTATTGTGACTGCAAATTTTGCCAAGCGCCCATTAAGAGAATACTATTCTGCCTGGGCTGCCAACGCCTTAAGTACTCGCGCCGGTGTTGCCGGAATTCGGTGTATCCTCACGCCGGCAGCATCGTAGATGGCGTTGGTAATTGCCGCCCTAATATGGCCCATAACCGCCTCGCCCGCGCCTTTGGCCCCCAGCGGCCCATCCTTGCCCAACTCCTCGACCAATAGAACCTTTATCTCCGGCACATCCCGGATGCGGGGGATGCGATACTGTTTCAGGTTCAACGTCTGGCCCGGGATGTATTCCTCCATCAAAGTAGCGCCCAATTCCATCACTACCGCGCCTTCAATTTGACCTTGCAGGTCTACCGGATTGATGGCCCGGCCCACATCCTGCGCCACAACCACGCGCAGAACTTTTATCTTTCCGGTTTTAATGTTCACTCGCACCTGGGCCAAAGCCACGCCCACCACAAAATGTCCCAGCGCGTGTGTTTGACCACTCTGCGGCAAGTTATCATCCAGGCTGAACGTGCCGGTACATTTTAGCGGCTGCCCGGTACGTTCCCATTCGGCGGCAATCTCGCGGAGAGAGACCGCCCGCTGCCGAGAGTCGCCCACATAAACTTCCCGGCTTGATAGGCGCAGCCTTGCGGGAGCAAGGTCAAGCATCTCAGCCGCCGTACTCATTATGGCGTGTTTCAAGGTTCGCGCCGCCCGCTGAACGGCTCCGCCTATCCAGTAGGTAGAGCGACAACCGCCGTAAACCTGGCTGCTGACCGTGGCGTCTGTGTCGCCATTAACCAGGGCAATTGCTTCCCGGGGAACACCCAGTTCATGGCCGGCAAGCTGGCTCATCACCGTGTCCAAACCCTGGCCGGATTTTATGGCGGTGTAGTAGAGCGTAATTTTGCCGTTTAAATCCAAACCGGCTTGGGCAGATACCTGTGCCGCCCCCGCCTTGCTAAACCGATACCAGGCCGCGGCCAAACCGGCCCCAAAACGTTCCGCGTCCGGAGCCTGCTCTTGCAGCGTTTTTGTGGCGACACGCATCGCCTCCCATTCGGGCCGAACAACCTCCAACACCCGCCGAAACTCAAACGGCTCATCAAAAGGCTGGCCCAAAGTAGTCCCGCTCTCCTGGTCAACGGCATTCAGCAAACGCAGTTCAAGCGGGTCGATAGCCAGACACGCAGCAAGTTCATCCAGGCAGTTCTCCAAAGCAAAAACGCCTTGCTGCAAGCCATAGCCTCTAAAAGGCCCGGCATTGGCCCAATTTGTGTGCGCTATCTGCGTATCAAAATCAATGGCGGGCCAGCAGTAAGGGCCAATGCCGCTCTGGGTCACTAACGGGCCAATACCCGGCGCGCCGCCATAAGGCCCGGCATTGCCCACTGCCCGCGCGCGCAAGCCCAAAAGTTTCCCGTCCCTCCCCGCGCCAACCCGGTATTCAAGCTGAAAAGGGTGCTGCTTAAAGGTTGCCTCAAACACTTCCCGGCGCGTGTAAACCAACCTGACCGGCTGTTGCAACAAAAAGGCCGGCAATGCCATCGCCACCACAGGCCAAAAGTAGTGCCGCCCCCCAAAACTGCCGCCCATCTCTGCGGCAATCACTCGCACCCTATCAGGCGCAATATTAAGCATCGCCGCAATCTGGTCTCGTCTAACGTGGGGCTGCTGGGTCGGACCAATAACAACCACGCGCCCATCCTGGTCAGTGTAAGCCACTATGCTTTCGGGTTCAATGGTAACGTGGTCATGGCTGGGCATACTGTAACAGGCTTGCACGCTAACTTCAGCGGTCTCTATGGCCGCTTGAGCGTCGCCCTTTACCACCCTGTCGACTTCGTAAGCGTTGCCATTTGGGTGGAGAGACTCGGTCGACTCAAGCAAGGCTGTTCTGGGGTCAAAAACAGGCTCAAGGGGTTCATAGGCGACTCGGATTGCATCCACACCGGCTTGAGCCGTCTTTTCGTCAGTGGCGACGACGATGGCAATCGGCTCGCCAATCATCCGCACCCGGTCTTGGGCTAACACAGGTTCTTTGGCCTTGCGCGAGAGTTTTTCCGCGGCCCTGGCCTCTTTGGCATCCAAAACGTCGGCAAAGCTCTTTACGCCCGGCACATTGGCGGCGGTAAAAACACCCCGCACGCCCGGCACATTCCGCGCCGGTTCCGCGTCGATGCGGATAATTTTGGCGCGGGCGTAAGGACTGCGCAACACTTTGGCATGCAGCATACCGGGCATTTTGATATCGCCCGCATACCGGGTTGCGCCGGTAACTTTACTCACGGCGTTCTGGCGGCGCAGGCTGCCGCCTATTGCGTTGGGAAACCCTGCCAAAGGAGGAGAACCGTTGCCGTTTAACACAGCAGCCGCAGACATCACGGCATCGACAATTTTGACATAGCCGGTGCAGCGACACAGGTTTCCCTGAAGCGCGCGAAGCGCATCGGCGCGCGCAGGATTGGGGTTACGGTTGAGCAGGGCTGTGGCCGACATCAGCATACCGGGCGTGCAGTAGCCGCACTGGACCGCCCCGTGGTCGATAAACGCTTGCTGCAAAGGATGGAGCCGTTCCGGCGTACCGATGCCCTCAATGGTGACAACCTTCTTGTCGACAACCTGCCCCACTGATGTCAGGCAGGCTCTAACGGCGCGACCATCGACAATGACCGTACAAGCGCCGCATTGGCCTTCGTAATCGCACCCTTTTTTGGTTCCTGTCAGGTCCAGCGTATCCCGCAGGAAATCGAGCAGAGGTTGGGCGGGATCGGTCTCTACGGTTATTGACGTGCCGTTCAGGTCAAAAGTAATTTGCTCTCGATTCACTAATTGACCTTGTCCGGCGGCGGCGTCAAGCAATCCAGCAAAGATTGGATATTCGGCTGGCCCGGCAGGTCAAAAACAGCATTTTCTATGGCCGTCACTCGTTCAGGCGATAATATGTCATCGGCCAGCCAGCGATACTTGGCCCGTAACTCGGTCTGGCTTAGTGGAAAATCTTGCTCGCCCCGAAAGGTTGTTTCGCCGCTTTCAAAAACGTTACCGTCATTTGTTTTGACCGTGACCCGCGCCAAAAATCTACCGGGGAAACGTTCGGTTAAACCGGGGTCAGAGATAAGGGTGACGCGCTCGGCCAGGTTCAGGATACGTTCATCGCGCAGGTAGCCTTCTAAAAGCTGGCGCGGGCCGACGCCGTACCAGCCTGTATTGCCGTCGGCCCAGGCCCAGACCGCAGCGGCTACCGGATACGGCAGGCTGTATTGAGCCTCTTCGGTGGTGGCCGGGCGCGGATGGGCCAGACGAGTGGCCTTGTCAAACGTCTCAACTTCGATGCCGGCTATCTCTTCCGGCTTAAGCTGTCGCTCCCGGACAATATTTAGCGTCCCTTCAACGGACGGCTGCGCCCACCAGCACACGGCATGAGGCTTAAAGCCCTGCTCCATAATCAACCAGCGCGAGCCTAAATCGGCCCAGTAAGAAGCAACGTCGTCCGCTTCAACGGTAATGGCCGGAGCGCCCGTAAAATCTTGCGCAGCCAGCATCCCGGCGCTGACCCCAACCATTGCGCCCCATCCGCTGCCATCTTTGAGCATGGTGGGGTGGTCAATGCAGCGCATCATTTGCGAACGCGGCCCGTGGTACTCGGCAATGCCCAGCGCATGGCGGGTTTGTTCAGCCGTAAGGCCGTGCAACCGGCTATAAATGGCCGCCGATGACACCGCGCCCCACGCCCCGGAGGTGTGATAATCGCAGGCTGTGGCGTGAAGAACAACGGCGGCTCGACAGGCAATATCGTAAGCAACGACCATTGTCGTCAGAAACTCTTCGCCGGAGATTGAAAGATTTTTAGCGGCCTGCAACTGCTCAACCACGGCCAGCGCGGCGGGAAAAATATGCACCCCGGCATGGCCCAGGCTTTCGCGGTAGCTATCGTGGATGTCCATCGAATCGATGGTCATACCGTTGGCCAATGCCGCGCCGGGCGCGCTGCATCTTCGGCCATCCAGCAAAAGGGTGGCCTGATTCCCGCCAAAAGCATCACAAGCGTGCTGACGAATAATTTTTGACAGGTTTGTCTGTTGCCCGCCACACAGCGACCCGACCAGGTCCAAAAGACACAGCCTGGCCCGATCCTGGACCTGCGACGGCAAATCGGCAAAGGTAGTTTGGTGAATAAAATCAAGGATGCGCTTCATTATATTATTTACTCCCTTTGAGAAGATTCGGTAATTCAGCCTAAAAAAGGACGAATGACGAATGACAAACGACAAAAACCCTTCGCTTGCGTTTCATTCGTCCACCGTCATTCGTCTTTCGTCCGGTTGACTAAAATGGTCCAAATAATTACCGAATCATCTCTATTTTTCTAAAAGAGCCGGAAGTTGTATGTTCTGTTTCAATGTCTGGAGCACGCCAGACAACTTAGCCTTTCAAGGTCATTGGTCCGGCATATTCCCCGTCATCCTTCCAATTACATCTGCCAGCGGTTCAGACAGTTTCGCCCGCCACTCGGCAGATAACACAAGACCGGCAACCAGGCCGATAAATACGCCTATCAGTAACCATACTTTATTCATAATTGTGTCTCCTCTGTAAATAAAATGATGAATGATGAATGATGAATGATGAAAAAAAATCATCCTTCCGATTCATCGTTCATCCTTATTTTCATTGTTGGTGGTGTGCCAAAGGCTCGTGTTAACTCCTATGAAACCAATGAACAATTAACAATGAGCAATGAACAAAAATCACCCCTGCACCGCTGCACCCTTGCACCCCTGCTGTTGGGTTTCATCAGGTGCGTGTGAAGCCCCGCTTC
>JAJRVO010000420.1 GCA_024277275.1 Chloroflexota bacterium | reverse complement strand
TTGTAAAAGGTCATCTCGGTCTGTTCCCTATGTTATTAGGTTAATATTATACATATTCTTAATGTTAACGCATACTAACCTTAAATTCAATAGGAAAACAGTATGTTAAGAGATTGGAGATAAAGACTGTTCATATTTAGTGTCTATCCGCGGCTATCCACTTAAGCCGAGACACGATGGTTACGGTTATTCAACCGTAACCCACTCTACGCCGACTTAAGTCGGCAAAATATCGGTCGCGGTTTCAAAACCGCGACCATCACTGTCGCGGCTTAAGTTGGTAGCCCTATCCGCTAATTGGAGTGCGGACTTTAGTCTGCTTGTTTTGGCGGAATAAAGTCCGCGCTCCATGAATTTACGGATAGGTTCTTAAGCCGGCGTCAACTTGCCGATTGCTTGAGCGATGTCCTGACCCGCTTCAATGTGGAAACGAATCAAGCGGCGGTCATTGGCTTTAAGGGCGTTGTAATCCCCCTGGGCCTGGGCGGCGATCAGGGTAGCAAAGGTGTATTTTTCGCCGGGAATTTCTACATCGTTGGCGGGGGTGTGGGTAATCTGGATAAAGAGTCCCTTGTTGCCATCCCCTTTATGCAATTGCCCGGTAGAGTGCAGAAAACGAGGCCCGTAGCCCACGGTGGTGGCGGCCCGCAACCCGTTACGCAGGCGCAGGCGCAACTCGTTGAGCGCGGCGTCGGTTTCGGGGCTGTAGGGCAGGTAGGCCATAATCGACACGTAATCACCGGGTCGAAAATTGGTTAGGAAGGCTTTCATCGCGTCAATGACGGTTTCGCCCATAGCCGGGCCGTAGGCATCGATGTCGTCGTAATCAAGGGTGGGGGCTTCGCCGGGCAACGAGCCGCTTTCCTCAAATTCAAACATAAGCTTGCGGGCCTTGATTTTTGCCAGTTCTACGTTGGGCTGGTCAAAGGGGTTAATTTTGAGAACAGCCCCGGCGGCAGCGGTAGCCATTTCCCAGCGGAAAAACTCCTGCCCCAGGTCTTCCAGTTCGTCCATTTGGATCCAGATAACCGGATGCCCGGCGGCCTCTAACACTTCAACTTTGCCGTCCAGTTCAACGTTATCATCTCCGGCCATGCGCAAGTAAACAAAAACCCGGTCGTTACTGTAAAAGGCCGGTTGGGTGATGGCTTCATCGACTACGGGCAAAATGCCGGTTCCCTGCTTGCCCAGGCTTTCGGCAATAAGTTGCTCTACCCACGAGCCAAAGGCGGCAATTGTGGGCGAAGCAAAAAAGGTGATTTTGTCTCGACCGAGCAATGCCAACTCGCCCATTGCCGCTGCCAGTTGCAGGCCGGGATTATGGGCGGCATGACTGCGACAGGCATCGGCCATGCTGTTGGCTCGACGCAGCAGCTTGGGCAGGTTGACCCCGATGAGAGCCGCCGGAACCAGTCCAAAGTGGGTTAGGGCCGAGTAGCGCCCGCCGACCTCCGGGTTGGCGTAAAAAACGTGTCGAAAGCCTTTTTCCTGAGCCAGTTTATCCAGGCCGCTGCCCTCATCAGTAATGGCGATAAAGTTCTCGCCGGGGTTTTCTTTTGCTTTGCCGACCAGGGTGTAAAAGTGTTTAAAGAAGGAAAGCATTTCAAGTGTGCCGCCCGATTTGCTGGAAACCAGAAACAGGGTTTTTGCCGGGCCGGTCAGGTTGATTGAAACGGCAGCGACTTGATCGGGGTTGGTGCTATCTAAAACGGTTAGCGGAAGACCGCCCGCGTCAGCGCCAAAGGTTTTCATGTAAACTTCGGGGGCCAGGCTGCTGCCGCCCATTCCCAACAAAACCACCTCTTGAAAACCGGCCTCCTTTATCCCGGCGGCAAAGACTGCCAGCTCATCTGCCTGGGCCAGCATCTCTTGGGGCAGGTTTAGCCAGCCCAGCCGGTTGGTCAGATCGTTGGTTTTGGCCGCTTCAGCAGGGTCGGCCACCCAAACGGTGCCGTCAATGTCCCAAATTCGCCCGGCAACATTGGCCGCATTCCAGGCTTTCAAACGGATGTCAACGGTATCTTGATATCCCCCCAAGCCCATTGTCATCGGGCTGACCTGGAGTGATACAATGGCCTCGCGTTTTTCTTCCAGCGTTTTGAGGAGATCGACAAAGGAGTTGGCAAAGGACATAACGCCATCATCTTGCAATTTTTGGGTGGCGTCATCGTAGCTAATGTTTAACGCGTCAAGACGCGCCAGCAAAGCCGGGGCGTCGTCCATCTCTTCTTCCAGACTGGCTCTAATCTGGCCGTGGTCGGTGAGGCCAATGATAGTGGCGGGTGGTAGCGTGTCAACCGTGTCGGGGCCAATCAGTTCCTCGGCGTACAAAACGTCGCGATAATCCGGGTTTTTGGTGCTGGTACTGGCCCATAACGGGCGCTGAACCCTGGCTCCCTTTTCGGCCAGTTTTTGGAAGCGCTCGGCGCCAAAGATATTTTTAAATTCTTTGTAAGCCGCTTTGGCGTTGGCAATAGCCAATTTACCCTGCAAATCTTTGGCTTCCGGCGAGCCAGCCTCTTCCAGCAGTTTGTCAAGCAATGTGTCGACCCGGCTGACAAAGAAAGAGGCCACGGAGGCCACCCGGCCCAGGTCTATACCCGCCTGGTCCAGCTTCTCCAACCCGGCAATGTAGGCGTTAGCTACGTCAATGTAGTTTTGGAGGGAGAACATCAGGGTGACATTCACGTTTATACCGGAACCAATAACTTCGGTGATGGCCGGTAAACCGGCGGAGGTGGCCGGGATTTTGATCATCAGGTTGGGGCGATTTACCGCTTCAAAGAGGCGTTTGGCTTCGGC
>JAJRVO010000419.1 GCA_024277275.1 Chloroflexota bacterium | reverse complement strand
TCTTAACCCAATACGCTTCTTCGAGCAAAAGCGGATATTGAAAAAACCTCTTGACTTTTAATTCCACATAATATTTATCCATCATGCTGGCCGACGAACCAGATACAGACAAGCTCTTTGAGCTAGGCCATGTCGTCATGATGGTCGGCGCGGCGGAGTTAGGTGTGGATTTTGCTCCATATTTAGCCCGACATGCACAAGGCGACTGGGGCGACGATTTAGACAACTTTGACAGCATGCAGAATGACATTGCTGTGAAGGAAGGATTGCGTATCTTTTCAGCCTATGATGTGCCCGTTCAAGCCAGTGAGACAAAACGTATTTGGATTATTACCGAAGCAGATCGCAGTGTGACTACAGTGCTTACCCCAGGGGAATATTGAAGATGACTGAAGACGAATTCAAACAATTGCAAGTCGGCGACCAGGTGAGCCATCCAGCGACTGGCATCCGCCACATCATCCACATCGAAACCGCCTATGATTACGACAGTCCTAAACGGCCGCTTCAGCCTCTCTCGGTACAGGCGTCTCCTACCTACACCTGTGCCATCACTGTTACTGATGGTCTCAGGATGAAAATCGGCGATACGAAAGAACTGAAACGGCTGCGGAAAGTTTAGCCCACCAGCGGCCACTTCAGCTTTTCCCAACTCCATTGAGCCACTTAGTACGGCCGTTTCCCTTCCCATTCTCTCACCAGCAATTTCACAAAGAAACAGACCCCCTCTCTTCCTATTAAATAGAGGCTAGATAACGTTTACACAAAGGAGATCCCATGAACATGGACATGACCTTACAAACCCCCATCAAAAACCTGAAACAACACCCGGCACAGATGCGCACCGTGTACGACATCGAGAGCATGGCGACGCTGTGCCTGCAAATCTACGAACGCGGCCTGAATGAATGGCAGCCCCTGTTGGCCGCGCCCAACGGCGAAGAAGGAACCTATTTCATTGTCTCGGGGCACCGGCGACAGATGGCGCGGCTGCTGGCCTGGGCGCTGGCCGATTGGTCGGCAGATCATCCCGATAAAGAAATCAGCGTTGAAGTGGCACACACGATGATTGTGGCTCTGGTTGAGTCCCTCGGCTCGCTGCCCAAAGTTGTCTCTGCCCTGTTGGAAAAATATGGCGACCAGGAAATCCCTATTGTCCTGTTCGAAGGCAGCCAGAAAGCAGAGATATTGAGTCTACAAGCGGCCAACTACGGGAGTGAACAGGCGGATATGTTGGGCATCGCCCACAGCTTCCAGCAGGCGCTGGCAGCGGGAGCGACTGAAGCAGAAATCGCCCGCAATGCTGGACAGAAGCTGACTTACGTGCGCAACCATCTGGCGCTGACGCAACTTCCGCCGGAACTGGCGCAGCGCATTGCTGCCGGTGAACTGCCTATGAGTGTGGCTCGTGCGGTCGCCGAACTACCCGGCTCCAAACGTATCGGCTTTTCCGTCTTTGTCCTGGCCAATGATCCGGGCAAGCTAACAGCCAAAACGGTCAAAGCATGCGCCGCTATCTTGAAGAAATGGAATGGCTTACAGATGCCGTTGGCATTCAAGCACCAATCCCAACGCAATATTGCCCGCGCCTTGGTACGGCTATGGAGCCAGGTTGTGGAGGCGTATCCCGAAGATGCGTATGCGGCGGCCTCAATGCTTATTTTCCGGGACGTTCATGATGAACCGTGGGCAGCCCGCGAGAAACTAACGCTTTGGTTCCAGGCTTTGGGCGGTGATACCTATTACACCGGCGACAGCATCAACTGGACGGCCATCGTGCAGCACCTGGTCACCGAAGTGGCTTGTGAAACCTGCCCCATCAATCAACTGCCCAAAGCGCCGCTGCGCTCCGACCTTTCTCAAGGACAAGGCGGCCCGCTGGGAATGCCCTGTCGTGTTGGAGAGACGGGGCCTCGCTGTATTCATGGACTGGCTGCCAACGACCCTGTCGATGTGCGGGTTCCCTGGGAGTGGAGCGAGCATCCTGGTGTGGAAAAAGATGGCAGCGACTACCGAGTTAAGAGTTATGAGAACTTATTGGCGGCCTGGGAAGCCCAAGCAAAGGCAGAAGGCAAAAGGCAAAAGGCAGAAGCTGTGGACAGTGTGGATACTCCCAGCCCAGCAACCAGTCATCAACCACCAACCACCAGCGACCAGCAACCAGCCGCCAGTGACCAACCCCCTGTAACAACATCCCCATCTCCGCCAAAAGACACCCCAGTTGTCAAACAGCGGGCCATTACCGCCCAGTATATGAAATGTCACGAGCAATTTGACCCACATCCTTTTGCCACCTCTTGCGACGGCTGCCGCCACAAACTGGATAAAAGCCCGACTAAAGACGAATCCGTCCCCCACTGTGCCTGGGCGGGTCGTTTGCGTGGGGTGGACTACAAACGCTTGACCTCTGAACTGGAGGGCTCACCGGAAATTCTCGTTTGCCGCCAGTACGCGCCCAACCAACCGTGGCGTGAACGGATACCAGCCCATCCAGAGCCAGCGGGAATGCCGCGTGACTGGGTGAAAGAGCAAATCCTGCACCTGGTTAAAGCGGCCAATCAGTATGGTAGCAAGCGCAATGCGTTTGAGTTTCTCACCGGCCGTCCGTTGAGCGCCAACGAAACCTATGGCGATTGGTTTGCCACGCAGCTGGACGAACAGATTGGTGAACTGAGCGACGCGCAGATGTTTACCTTGTTTGTATGGGCCCATACCGAATGGCAGCGAGCCAAAAACAGTAGTTTGTTCAGCTTACCAATTAATGGCAGTGGGTTGCAGTTTGCAGATTACAAGGAAACGAAGTGGCAAGTACATGATTAGAAGTGATCACTCGGGTTTTTGTTGTGTTATAATGCATTTTTGAGACTGTTTATGAAACTATCTGAAGATGCAATTATTGTAGCAGCCAAGTTGAATCAATATTTGCTTGTAAAAAAGAAGCGGAATGATAAATCTCAATGGTTGGCGACGGCTGGATATACATTGGAAAATTGGCCGGAGCTAGAACATGACTTACGTGAACAGATATTGTCACTTGATGCGATTTTGACAGAAGAAACTGTTTATGGGAAGGTGTACGAAATTGCGGGAACATTACGAGGTCCGAACGGAAGGGGAATTGCTGTTCGGGCGGTGTGGATGGATGAAACCGCAACGGGAACCATTAAGTTCATTACACTTTTCCCTGATAAACTAAGAGGTCACTGATTATGTACCCACTTTTTCAAGAAGTTATTCTTGCGATTGATATACCTGAAAAAGGATTAAAGAAAGGTGATATTGCCACAGTGGTAGAGTACCATCCTGCCACTGATAGTGAAGATGGTTATTCATTAGAGGTATTTAATGCCCTCGGTGATACGATTGCGGTTGTGACTGTGGCAGAATCTGCCATTGGTGCGTTTTCTGCGAATGAAGTGTTGAGTGTGCGCCCTCTGATGATAATGCCCTGATTTTCCCTTTTAACATATTCCCATCGCGAAAGCAGGGGGATTTTCAGACAATAGAATAATATCCGGAACAAGTATGAGCTGTCGATCAAATTCGACGGCTTTTTTCTTTTTGGAGGCCAGGTAAAGAATATGAAAACAATTTTAACTGTAGAAGACCCGCTAGATGGACAGGCGGTGACCATCATCATCACCCTGCCTGTCAGCCAACACGCCCGCGACGTACGACAAGCGCTGGTCAGCGTGGGGGTGGCGAACCAGATGCCGATTATCAAGACGGGGTCATTTGGCAATATCGCAGGCCTTATCGATGAAGCGTGGACAGCTTTCGGCGTACAGGCAGAGGTGGCGAAAGCGGCGCAAAAGGCCAAAAAGGAAGCTGCCAAAACAGTGGAAACGGCCGTTGCCCCAGAACTCATCGCAGAAGCGACCACAGAAACGGAAGTAGACGCGCCTGTCCCAGCTCCCACACCAGAAGCGAAACCGAAACCAACTGCCCCGAAACCAGCCGGGAATCTATCCCTATTTTAAGGAGGGCTTTACCATGTCTCAGCAAAACACAACCCCTGAAACCGAACCGGAATCAACCTCACAAGTATCTGCACTGCAGGAACTAGCGCCCACGCAAGAACTTGCGTCCATGCAAGAACCTGCGCCCACGCGCCGCGTCTTCAAGTACGGGGACAAAGCGTTTTATCCTGGTGATGAATACACCCCAGAGCAAGTCCTGGAGCATCTCAAAGGGTACTTCCCAGAACTGGCCAACGCCAGCATTGATGAAAAACAGTTGGAAGACGGTACGCTAGAAATCACCTTCAGCAAACAGGTAACGACCAAAGGCTAACGAACCTGCCACAAGAAAGGACGGCCGTTTGGTGACGAACGGCCGTCCACAAAGAGGTTCCCCTATGAGCAACCTGTCGGACATGGAGACATTGGTCACCGCATTAACGGCCGTTCCTGAGTACAAAACCCAACTGCCCCCCTTCTATCCGATCCTGGCTGAATCCGAGGTGCTGACGCTGCGCGTGATTCTGGCACAGAAACAACTGCTGCGCGGCCATGCAGACCGGGAGCGAGATGAGTTCGCAGCTACAAACAAGGTGATTCGAGCATGTTGGCAAATACCCCCCACCCCATTAACCGACATCCCATTAGGCTTTTAGACCTGGCTCCAGTCTTGCAGCCATCACCATCGCTGGCACAAGAAGTTGTCAGCAGCAATTTGCCTCCTCTGGACACCTTGTTGATTGCCGCTCGTCTCGGTGAACTATACGAAACTATCTTTCCTCAGCATCCAGAATGGCTGGAAGCAATCGTAGACTGGAAGCAGGAAGAAGATATTGCCAAAGCAGTTGGGCGCTTTCTCAACCAGGTCGCCAAATTGTTCCCCATCGAGGATGAATGTTGGGCGGCCGACATAGAATTTATCGAGTGGCGTTTGTATTCAATCCCGGTGTGTCCGATGGGCTTCGATATCTGGCATCATGGTTGGGATGAGATATTTGAACCGGCTCCTTACCTGCTGCATATAGAATGGTCTCGTGATGAAAAAGAGAATCCGGATGAGCGAAACGAATTCCAGCAGTTGTATCCAAACCACCCCGTTCCCTGGCATCTGGAACCCACCCGCTTGGTCGGCGCCTTGCGTGAGATTTGTGCTGAACGAAGCCGAAGATTGACGCCGCCAGAACCATTACATGGCTTGCCCGACCTGATTGAGATGCTTATGGGCTGCACCGACAACCTCTGGCTCGACGTGGGCGAACTCTCCCTGATGGAAGGGGGCGGCTACCCACAATGGGATCCAGTTGAAGTAGAGATGCTGGCCGAAGAATGGAAAAACGCCAAACCGATCCTTGACCGTGTGTTGGCCTTGCTCAATTGGCAGAATGAGACAGCGGAAGAGAGAGACCGGAAGGTCACGGCCGTTCACGAGATTCTGCTCGAAGCGTACCGGCGGCAGGAGCCAAGCTATCTGCCTCAACTAAAAATGGAATTCGCACAGGAGACAACATGCGCCGCAGCGCACCACCAAGAATGAAAATAGCAACGAATTGCACGAATTAGCGCGAAAAATTAGTTAATTCGTTGCTATTTATACGAGGAGAACCCCGATGAGCAACCCAACTCCCCCACCCCCGCCACAACGGCCGCGCTTGCGCCTTGATTTCTTCGACACGGCCGTTATCCTGTCTCGGTGGGAAGAGAATGGGCAGTCAACCACCTACCCCGTGGCTGTACAAGATGTGGTCAGCGCCTGTACCGAAATCCAGTTGGGCAGCGGCTTTCTGCCGCCCAACACCCTCTTTTGGAAACAACAGGCCAACAAGACCACGCTGGGCATCTATGTGCCCGGCAAACGGTGGCAGGTACGGATTGGCAAGAAACGACTCCATATTCCCATGCCGCCGCTGGTGTTTGTGGGCAACGGCCGTGCCTATTCTCTGTTTGCAGTGAAGAAACGGCCGTCTGATGGACACACACCGCTTTATCATGTGCCTTGCCCCAATGTCTTTGGCAATGGCGGCATCTGCCAGGGGGACACGCCTTTCCCCGCCTGTTCCGCAAAGAATATGGCGAAAGCGTTGAAGATGTTCTGGGAAGACAGTTTATTTAATGGACATCTGAGTCACGGCAAAAGTAAAACACACGCGAAGGATGTGCGTAAATTGTGGCAGAACCTGGATGGCAGGAAGAGGTTCCCGTTAACGGAATTAATACCGGCGCAAAGGACGTTGCAGAGCCTGCTTTGATGATTGTTTTCTGGTGTATAATAGAGTGTGGAGGTTCATGATATGCAACAGAGTGTGCAACTACCTGGAAATATTTACGAAGCTGTGCGTAAGCGAGCAAAAAGTCAACGAAAGACGGCCGATGATCTGGTTGTCGAGTGGTTGTCTGAGAAAATAGACGAAACGAAATTGGCTGAAGCTGATGAAGCATTTGACCAGGAAGTTGCCGCCTTCAACATCTTAAAGCCAGAGTTATTAGAACAATATCTTGACCAGTATGTCGCTATCTACCAGGGAAAAGTCGTGGGGAACGGGGATAATCGCTTGCTCCTGGTGAAAGAAGTGTACAATCAGTTTGGAGAAGTGCCTTGTTATATAGAAAAGGTTACTTCAGAGCCGCTGCGGCGAGTCCATATGCCCTCTATATGGAAAACAAAATGATAGTTCCCTATGACATCAGTTTTGATCCGCCAGCGCCTATGTTGTCAGTGGTATTGACCGGTGTTGTTCGCAGCCGACCACAAATACGACTACCCGCTCTTATCGATACGGGCGCTGATGTGACCGCAATTCCAAATACGGCCGTCAATGACCTGCATCTCTATGCGGTTGCTCGCATAGAGGTTGAAGGGATCAATGCCAATATCGCCACAGTCAACATGTATATGGTGCGTTTATCTGTTGATGGTCAGCCGCCTCGTGAAATCGAGGCGGTTCCAACCGGACAACCCTTTGTTATTTTAGGCCGGGATTGGTTGGAGAGCTATTATCTTCTGCTAAATGGACCAGAAAAAAACTTTGTATTAAGCCAAACACCACTCAAAGAATAAGCCCAATATACAACACCTCATTCACACAACGACAGCCGTCGTCAGTTTTATCACTGGCGGCGGCTTTTTGGTTTGGGAGGATTCCGATGCTCGATAATCTCGTCACCTATCTCATCCACCAACACAGCCCGCTGGTCGCCAACGACGCCCTGGCTTACCAATACATCCTGGCAAGTAATGGCGTTTTCATGCGGGCCGAGACCCGTTTTTTCGAGGCACATATTCCTATTATGCATTGCCAGGTTCGCGGACTGGAAAAGTTGGAGCCGTATTTCCGGCTGAAAGTGCCCCGCATCCCAGAGCAGTTATTGACCCATATCCTGGCCGACGCACGCCACGCCCGGCGGCCGGATGGCGGCTTAAATGAAGTCTTCTATCAGTTCCACCACCAGGGACAAACAGTGCAGGTGAAGAAACCCGGCCAACGAGTCACCAAAGTCAGCGTATCCGCCCCTGGCAGCAGCGACGCCGACATCATCTGCGACCTGCATACCCATGGCAATATGCCCGCCTTTTGGAGCAAGACCGACGACGGTGACGAACAAGGCTGCCAACTGTATGCGGTTATAGGCAAGCTGGACAGCGCCCCAGAGATACGGCTGCGTCTTGGACTTTATGGCGTCTGGTTGCCTTTGCCGGTAACGGCCGTTTTCCCAGGAATCGACCCTTTCAAAGATTTGTATTCAACGAAGGAGACCTAAATGAACGCATCTTCATTTAACCAAAACAACAACGGCAATGGACAGCACTTCCTGCATGAGGAAGAGGATACCCAGAGCGAACCCTTTGAACTGGAAGAGCCGGTGACAGTGAAAGGGTTTGCAGTGACATACGACCGCAAATTCAATCTAGGGAACTGGGAGAGTTTGCATGGGTCGATCACCATCTGGGTGAATACCCAGGTATCAGAGGGAGAAGCGTTCGATTTGCATCACGCCAAAGAGCGTGTGCGTCAGATGGCACGGGAAAACGTGCGGGCGCAGATGATACGACAGCGGGGAGATGACGAGATGGTTTTCCTGGGATTGAAGCCGCCCAGTATCGGCGGTGCGGATCCTATTTATGTGCGTACCGTCAGTGTCAGCCTGACCTACAAGGTGAATCTGGGTAACTATCAGTCGATCACCCCTGGTTACACCGACTGGGCCGACCTACGCCACGTCGCCGGTAGTTCTGGTGATCTGCATATTGCCCTGGATCGGATGTGGCAATCCTTGTGGGCGAATGTTGAAGATGAAATCTCCCGCGCTCAGGGTCATGGATCGACAGGGAAATTCTATGGCTATCCGGTGATAACAGTTGAAGATTTAACGGCCGTCCGCGAAACGCCAGCGCCGAAACCAAATGGTCAGATGCTTCTGTCCAACGGGAGCGCGGTATGATGGCCGAGATGATCATCGAACCGACCTACCGGGTGCTGCTGGGAGACGTAGAGCGGTTCCGTATCATGTTGGTGGGTGCTGGTGGAACTGGTTCAGCTCTGGCCTCGTGTCTGGCAAGCCTAGCCTATCATGCCGGACAAAAAGGGATTCAGGTAGAGTTGACGCTGGTAGACCACGATGTGGTAGAAATGAAAAATTGCGGTCGCCAAAATTTAGCCCTCCAGTCGGCGATGGTGGGCGACATTCCAAAAGTAGCGGATCTGGCGCTAAGGCTGAATGCTGCTTATGGTCTGGATATTGTAGCCTGGCCAGAGAAGTACGAGGCCGACATGGCAGCGCATTGGTTTGATGCCCACACTCGGCGTGGAAGCTGCGCCCATCTCATCGTCGGCTGCGTCGACAACTATCGGGGCCGGCGTGAAATTGCGCAGACGATTGCAGATTACGGTGGGCGCGTGTGGGCTATCGACAGTGGCAATGATCGGCAAAATGGGCAGGTTCTTATCGGCAACATGTCTGACCTCAGCCAGGTTAAACTGGATTCACTGGGGCTGTGCAATGGCCTCCCCTCCCCCTATATTCAGGAACCGGATTTATTGGAACCGGATCCCGTTGAGCAAACCCTGTCATGTGCAGAGATGACTCTGGCTGAAGAACAGAGCCTGATGGTCAACCGCATGGCTGCCACCGTGGTTGGCCAGTACATCACAGAAATGGTGCTGCACCAGGAGATACGACAGCTGGGTACGGTGTTTAACCTCAACCCGCCTACGATGAATAGCAGATTGATAACTACTACTAATCTGGATAGTATCAAAAACAGGATAAACGATACGGGTTGATGTTCGATATTGCTTGATTAGTCGGATTTATGAAAATAGAGATACGATTTCCGTTGCCGTTACGGCAACGGAAATATTCTTGAGTGAATCCGAATGACCGTCTGTGTGTGTAACACCCACACAGGGATGATAGTAACCCTGCGTATTCCTAATGAATACGCAGGGGTCGAGATTCGCAAAATTGAAAGCCCAAAACTACGCTAACTGTTTACAATCGTTGCTAACACCTTCAATGTTTTCCATTCCAATTACTATTTACGTGGGCGTTACCCCCACGTAAATACATGATATACAGAGTGGCGTGCTTTTAATCACAATTGCTCAATCCAATCAGATTTTAGAAACAATAGAATAGAAAGCTACTGAGGCAGAAGTGCAAACTATTCTCAGTAATAGAGATAGAGCGCCGGTCATTGTGACCGGCGTTTTAAAGAGGAATCTCGATGGGAAAAATCACGAAAGCACAACTGAAAATGCACGAACAAGCCGAAAACCTGATTCATGGCGGCGACAAGAAATTGACGCGGGAACAAGTGGAATTCTGTCTGGAGCATTGGGATCCGCGAGCTTCATCGGGCAAGCACGTGGCAAAGAATCAGGCGTATTTCACGCCCATGACCCTGGCGTGTGATGCCTGTATGTATGTGGGTGGCGATGGCCGTCGGGTGGTAGACATCGCGGCGGGCATTGGGCGCTTGTCGTATGCAGTTCTTTGTGCCAACTATTGGAATCCGAAGGAAGTGAAGGTAACGGCCGTTGAGTTGAATCCAGAGTATGTGCAGATTGGCCGACGACTGCTACCGGAAGTGGATTGGGTGCAGAGTGACCTCTACGACCTGAGTTTGTGGCAATCTTTGCCTCGTTTTGATGAGGCTGTGAGCAACCCGCCGTTTGGCAAGGTGCTGACAGATTATGATACCAGTTGGATTGGCTATAAAGGCCCAGCCGGACTGACTGTGGCAGCCATTAGCTTGAAAGTGACACGGTTAGGGCCGACGATGGTTCTGCCTCAGACACAGACCCCGTATAAGTACAGCGGCATGGTGCGCGGTGGGGATGCGTATGCCCCTACCCGTATGAAATATCTGGAGAAATTCAGCAAACAGAGACCTGAACTGGAATGGGATCATCGGAGTCTGGATACCGAAGAGAAAGCCTACAAGTCTGGTTGGCGCGGGGCTGCGCCGGTGGTGGAGGTGATTGGCTTGTACGACAGAGATGCAGAGTTGGTTGAACTGCTTTCAGCAAGTGCGGAGAAACCGTCTGTACCGCGCCCAGTGTTTCAATTGGCAATAGGAGGCGTGTGATAGCCTTCAATCCATGCCTTGACTGATGGCAATTGGATAAAGACATGATTGAACTCGTGCTGGCAGCCGCCAAGCGTATCGAGAGTTCAGCGGCAGATGAGGGGGTGGCGTTGGTAGACGTGGTGGAGGCAGCCCGTCGCTGGTTGAAGATGGATGGTGGGACGGAAACGGCCGTTCTTTCTGACGACATCTAGCCTGTTTTCCCTACACGGACCAACCACATGCCCCTAACGGGGTGTATAGGGCGAGATGTAAACCAAAAACATGGAGGTCCATATGTCCTCAGTTGCCTATGTGGTGCAACCACCCATGACCGCAAAATGCCCAACCCGGTGGGACATTCACGCTCGCTGTGCTGTCAGAATGCCCGATGAAGAGATAGACTTGCCCGTTGGTACCTGGCTGCTGACACTGCCGCCTGCCGAAAACGGCCGTTCTGCCCCGCCCCATTACCGGCTGGCCGACGGCCGTGTCATTTGCCTGGATGACTCTTTAACCGCCGATCAGGCCACTGTTCTGACCGACCCGCAAGCGCTGGTCGCCCTGACCGCCTACCAGCCGCTGGAGCAAGCCGTCTTAGAGGAGTGGGGATTGTGGACAGAACAGATAGATCCCAGTGCGCCCTTCCGCCTGATTCGTTGTCCGCTGTGTGGCGGCACTGCATTTACCACCGTCGCCTTTTCCGAAATCTGGTGCGATGGCTGCCACGCTCAGTTCAACGTGCGCTATACGGCTGGCGATCCCGGCTTCGTGGTGGACTGCACCATGCGTTATCTACAGTATCAGGATACCCATTACCTGATTCCCCGTAATGAGGGCTTGTTGTTGACGATGGTGTTCAAAAACGGCGGCGACCCATTCGACATGAACCACACCTCGCAGTGCCACCGGCAAGATTGCAGTGAAGAACAGACGGCTTTAACCGATGGGCAAGATAGTCCCCTTCGCGCTGGGCTGCATGCCTGTGGTCTGGGCGAGGTATACAGCTGGTCGTTTTACGGCCACGTTCCCACAGTCTACCAGTATGAGCGGCACGAGTATCATGAGCTATTGTGGCCGGAAGTTGGCTGCTTCGACAAGCACCATATAGACCCTGAGCATAGTCGAGGGGGACACACAGAAGCATGGCCGGGTACGGCGTTTGTATCCGTGACGGGCTTTACGCGGGAAGATAGTCAGAATATGGAATCCGCCGCCGCCATGTTGCAGGGTGATAACTCCAAAAATCCATCCAGGGACACGCTCGCTACTGTTTTGCAAACACTGGCAGCACGGCCGTCACAAGCCCCATATGTCAATGCTCGCAGTTCCTGGCCCCATCGAAAGTATTTAGCGGAAGGGGAAAAGTACCTGCTGCACCGCTGGCTGTTGCAGCGGGAAAAGGTAGATGGCTATATCACAGCCGTACCCGTCTGGCTGGTGGTGGTTGATACGACTGAAGACCGACACAGTCACAAATGGCAGGTAGTGGGGGACAATATTTGTATCGGCTGCGGCAAACCAATGACGTCCGCCGACCTGGATATGGCAGTCAATCGGTTCCGGCCGTGGGACACTCCTCACGGCCACTGTCGGAAAATGTGGCAGCAGTATGGATGGCGCCCCACTCTGTTTGGAGCAGGAACCGATGGGGCGCCATCCACAGATGAAGGGAGGTAGTTATGAACCACGCCATTTTGCAGTACACCCGCCTGGAAAACTTGCTGGCCGAAGCGGCCGGCGCCGACGCCTTGCGCGTCCATGTGCTGGAGCAAAGCGAAACAACAACATCCAATGTCCTGACCCGGAAGGCAATAACGATTGGTCTGTGTGTGCGGGCGATTGTGCCCGGCCATAAGATTCTTTCCTGGTACTGCCAGGTAGATAAGTTCAGCTTCTATCTGCATGAGCGGTCGGCCAATGGAAACGGCCGTTCCCCGGAGAAAGCGCAATATGAAACAGCCTGGCAGCGAGCCACGACTATGCAAGACGAACTGGTCGCTCTGCTGCGCCGGGGCGAGTATACCGTCCACACCGATGGCATCATCGAGCTAAACGTGCCGAATTTATTGTGCGGCACGACCAATTTGATAGACATGCCAACCACCATGCTTGCAGCGCCTGAAGGTTAAGTTTCAAAGCTAATACCCGTCCCATATCTATATGTATTTTGTTTGCCGGTCGAGAGACCGGCTTTTTGTTTTTACCGGAGGATTGATATGTCATTTGAACAATGGATGCAGAACGTAGATAAAGTTGTGGGCGCTATCGCCTTTGGGTTGAGTGTCCATGACCTGCCCGATA
>JAJRVO010000418.1 GCA_024277275.1 Chloroflexota bacterium | reverse complement strand
ACGATGTTATCGGGCAAAGGCGGTCCCTGGTGATTCTCAATAATCTCTATTGTCTTCTCCCGGACACGCTGCTCTATGTCTTTGGATCCCTCTAATTTCCAACTATCATAGTCCTGCCGGGTCAACAAGCGCGGCATCCACAAATGCTTTCTAAAGAGGTTATAGGTGTGGTCTTCTTGTAGAAAGTGTCCCCCTGGTCCAACTTGCTCAATGACGCTTCTAGCCAGGGTTTCGGGATTGATTTCAATCCCACGGATAAAGCGCTTGGTCATACTAATGACTTCATCGCCCATAACCAGCATCTCGGCTGAGCAAACCATGCCCATATCCATGTAACCTACATCGTGAATGAGATTTAGCCCGGCCAGTCCTTGAGCCAGAATGGAAAAAGCGCTGTCAATTCCAGCCTGGGCATCCAAAACTTTGGCGTCGGTTGCGCCGGCCAGTCCCCAGGTGGGCAAGCCAAAAGATTGGGCAACCTCGGCCTGGGCAGCCAGCCCCAGGTTGGTTTCCGGCCCGGCTATAGCCAACTGGGTGGTGGACATATCAAACGCGCTGACGTTGGCGCTAAGGAAACATGGCGCGCCGGGTCGCCGGAGTTGGATAACAACCAGACTCATCAACCCCTCGGCAATGGCTTGAACCACGGCCCCGGCCACTGTTACGGGACTGGTTGCCCCAAGTTGGGCCGTGGCTCCCGGAATTTGGGGCATGCCCAAATCAGCTGCAATAAGCATCCGCTCAACCACATCTTCCGGGAAGACCAGTGGTGAGATTGGCTCGGGGTAAAGTATCAAAAAGGGTCTCTCTTTTAGCTTGTCTAGCCCGCCGGCCACCTCTGCTGCCATTTCATAGGTTAACTCTACCCCCCGTGGTGAATACCCAATGAAGACCACGGGTTTGGCGGTGTTGGTCACAACCGCTTCAAACTCATGCAGGTCTGCGGCCAAAGGCGGCACATCCTGCGAGGAACCCATCGGCATCACCCAGTCGATATTGGGCAAAGCGTCCGCTACCTTAGCCCCAATGGCGATATCGGCCACCCGCGTTTTGCGTATCTCGCCCGTAAAGGCGTCTCTGGTGTTGGGGCTGGCGGTCGAGGTTCCGTAATAGCTCTTTCTACCCTCAACCTCCATGGCCCGCTATCCATCCCGATTATAGATTGTCATACCTTTGGGCGCGGTGCGGATACACTCCTCGACAATATATTGAGGCACCTTAACCCGGTCGCCCTCAACTATTGCCCCGGCCTCTTTAAGCAGCTTGGCCGCTCCTTTATGAAGCATCTGGCAGCCTACCTTTTCCAAAACTTCAAAGGCCGCTCGCTTAATTTCCCAAATTTGGTCGTCGCTCAACACCCTAAAATAGATCGACCTGTTTTCAACAAATGACGATTGAATCATAGTTATCTCCTTATTGACTTTGGTAAAACGTTATTGCTCAGTCTCATGTCATTTCGAGGCTGCAAGCCGAGAAATCTCTACAGCGTAACAATTACAAAGACGGTTGCCGGATAAATTTACGGCCAAAATCCCGGTTTACCAGCTACTTGGCAGGTACAAGTACCATCGTAGGGATTTCTCCCTTTGGTCGAAATGACATGCTTGAGCAGTTACGATAAAACGCTACATTGCCCCCACAAAGCTCTTGGCCAGGTCAACGGCAGCCGCAGCATTAGAGGCGTAGCCGTCAGCCCCAATCTGGTCGGCGAACTCCTGTGTAACCGGCGCGCCGCCAATTATCACCTTTACCCCGTCGCGTACCCCGGCGTCTTCCAGAGCCTCGATGGTGTCCGCCATCCCGCCCATAGTGGTGGTCAGCAAGGCCGATAGCCCCACAATGTCCGGTTCAAACTCTCTCACGGCATCAATGAAGACCGGGGGGTCTATATTTATGCCCAGGTCCTTTACCTCAAAGCCGGCGCCCTCGCACATCATGCCTACCAGGTTTTTGCCGATGTCGTGCAGGTCGCCTTTAACCGTACCCAACAACAGTTTGCCGACCATGCCGACCCCGGTTTCAGCCAGCAATGGTTTAAGGATGTCCATCGAGACGTGCATGGTCTGGGCCGAGCGCAAGACTTCGGGGACGAACATCGCCCCGGCCTTAAACTCGACGCCTACATAGTTCATACCCGACATCAAACCATTGTTGAGGATTTCCTGGGCGGTCAAACCCTCTGCCAGAGCCTCCTCGGTCAATTGACCAATATCATTCTTGTCGCCTTCAATGACGGCGTCGGCAATATCATCCAAAATCTCACTCATTTTAATTTACCTCCTACGGTTTTTAATGTGTTTGCTCTGGGCAAAGTATTTGCTCAAAGCAAACTGGGGTTTTTACTTGTGTTGTACTTTGGTAAAAACAAACAATTTTAATGTAGGCGAGTTGTGGCAAAGAAGATGTACAGATAAAAATTGTCCCTATCATATAAATGTATTATCATCGGGTCAAGCGAGAAAAAGCGATAGGAGGTATCGGGAAAACCGATGAGTAAATTAAAAATGGAGTTGCGTCAATTGCAAACCTTTCAGGTGGCGGCTAAACACTTAAGTTTTTCCCAGGCCGCCGCCGAACTGCACTATGCTCAGTCGAGTGTCTCGGACCAGATTCAAAAACTAGAGAAGCGTCTGGGAGTTTCATTATTTGAACGTTTACCCAGGGGGATTTGTCTCACGGCTAAGGGGCAGCAGTTGCTTGAATACAGCCATAAAATATTTGACCTGATTGATGAAGCCTGGTGTACCATCAGCGATACCAAAGCCTTAACCGACACCCTGCACGTCGGCATCCCTGAGACGTTATGCGTGTACCGCCTGCCGCAAATATTACAAGTGTTTCACCAGCAATGCCCCGAGGTGCGCGTGGTCGCCCATATGACTTCCGGCGATACGTGGCGCAAGCGTCTACAAGAAGGCGCGGTTGATGCAGTTATTGAATACAACCTTACCGCCCAGATATCAGATTTTGGGGCTACAAGTCTCACCCGTGAGCAAGTGTCGCTAATAGCCCACCCCGAGCACCATTTATCTCAAGCCCCTTCGGTGACGCCTGAGGATTTGCATAATGAACTTTTGTTGCTTACAGAACACTGCATCTACGGCCCAATGTTAGAGCAACATTTGTATGCCGAGGGCGTGTACCCCAAACACACCCTTGAGTTTCACAGCGCAGAAGCCATCAAACAGTGCGTGATGGCAAAAATGGGCATCGGTTTTTTGCCCGATGCTACCACCGCCGCCGACATTGCCAGGGGCAATCTGGCTAGACTGGCCTGGGAAGGCCCGCCTTTTAAGCTCTATATTTACCTGATATGGCGCAAAAACAAGTGGATATCGCCGGCCTTACAGGCTTTTTTTGATGTGACACGCGCTCATATTGATGATGGTTGAATTGTTGATCGAGAGGATTCGGTAATTCAACGTAGCCGTAGAACCGGACGAATGACGAACGATGGTGGACGGACGAAACGATGGAGCATGGTTTTTATCGTTTGTTCATTGTCGTCCGTCCGGTTGAATGAATAGGCCTGAACAATTACCGAATCATCTCTTGATAAATAGAGTTTATAGAGATTTGTGAGTTTATTGAGTTTAATTAGTACTTACGCAGTTTAGAGCAGAATGAGCCGAATGAGAGAATTTTATTCTAATATTCTGCCGATTCTGCTCTAAATGAGGCTCAAAACCGCATACAAAACAGCAACTGCGTAAGTACTGTTTAATGAGTTGTTAGCTATCCCCGATAAAAATAAATTGGGGAACTTGGGCTGATAACCGGCGTTAAGTGCGGCATTGCGTCCTTTTAACTCACCCAACCCACCTAACTCATTAAACTCCTATAAACTCTAATAAGTTGACAGTTCTTTATAAACAACGTATAATGACAATAGCTATCTGGGAACGGTGTTGCACAATACGCAACACAATTTAAATTGTGAGTTGTACTAAAAATCGTGTCTTCTGCCACAAAGAAACAATCCTCAATATCATCTATTCAATCCGTTCAGCGTGCGGCTGCAATTTTAAGATGTTTTGCCGAAATCGACGCCGATTTAGGCGTTACCACGCTTAGCAAGCAGCTTAGTTTGCACAAAAGCACCGTCTCTCGGTTGCTGTCAACGCTTCAGCAAGAAGGTTTTGTTGAGCAAGACCCGGAAACCGGCAAATATCGGCTGGGGTTGGGGTTAGTTACGTTGGCAGGTGTTGTGCTTGATCGCATTAACCTGCGAGAGGTTGCTTATCCCCATATAAGCGCCCTGGCCGAGTCAATTCAGGAAACGGTCAATGTTGTTGTTTTAGATGGCTATGAGTGTGTCAATGTCGGCGGGGCGGCCAGCCCCAGACCAATTCAATACGTTGGTCGAATTGGCCGCCGCACGCCAGCCCATTGCACCGCTGCCGGTAAAATCTTACTGGCCTACCTGACTCCTCAGGAACGGCAAGAGATTTTGCCCAATAACCTACCTTACTTTACAGATAATACAATAGTTGATGTTCACGTTCTGGAACAGGCTTTGGTTCAAGTACGTGAACAGGGGTATGCCATTGCGCATCAAGAACATCAACTGGATTTAAGCGCCATATCAGCCCCCATTTGCGACCATAGCACACGTGTTTTTGCGGCAGTTGTTGTTTCCGGCCCCACCTATCGTATAGGCGCGGGTAAAATTGAGACCTTTGCGGAATCTGTTAAAGAAACCGCTTATAATATCTCTACGCAGCTTGGTTGTGCATCTGCCGGCTAATATTGCTAACCCTTTTTACAAAAAAACATCTTATCTCAGGAGAATGTTAGAAATGAAACGTCGTAGTCGTCGCCGTCGAGCGCCTATTACTGTGGCCGATCCGCTGCCCGATTTACCGCGCATCCGGCCTAAATTTACAATGTTAGATCAAAAAGATTGTTTACGTATTCACCAGGCTTCCTGCAAAATTCTGTATAACACAGGGGTGCGAGTTTTTAGCAAAGCGGGTCTTGACCTTTTGCAAAACGCGGGGGCGATGATTGTTGATGATGATCTGGTAAAAATCCCCCCCTCGCTGGTTGAGTGGGCGCTGGCCTCTGCGCCGGATGAATATAATCTGTACAAACGAGGCACTGACGAAGTTGCCGTAAAACTGGATGGTGAGGAGGTGTATTTTGGGCCGGGTGCAGACACGCTGCGCTACCTGGATCCGCGCACAGGTTCCCGTCGAGATTTTAAGCTGGCAGACATTGGCGATATCATGCGCTTGTGTGACGCTCTGCCCGAAATTGGCTTTGTGATGTCAAGCGGTATTCCACGTGATGTGCCGGGCGAAGTCTATTTCCGTCATCAATTTGCCACAATGCTGCGGAACACGACCAAGCCCATTGTTTTTGTTTGCGATGGGCTGGCGGACATTGAAGCCATTGGGGCAATGGCGGGCGCTGTGGCCGGGGGGATGGATAAACTGGCTCAGTATCCCACGCTTTTGCTCTACTCAGAACCGACTACGCCCCTGCAACACTCGCTGGAAGCAGTCGAAAAACTTCTTTACTGCGCTGAATATCGCATTCCGGTGACACACTCCCCGGCCCCAATGATGGGCGGGACCGCGCCCATCACTATCGCCGGGGCGGTGGCGCTTGGTAACGCCGAGATGCTCAGCGGGCTGGTGATGCACCAGCTTAAAAACCCCGGCGCGCCCTTTCTTTACGGGCACGGAACCCATCACCTGGATATGAAAGATATGATTAGCGTGTATGGCGGCGCGCCCGAATTTCAACTGCCCCGGGTGATGGCCGCCGAGATGGGGCGTTTCTATCATCTGCCGGTGTGGGGTTACGCCGCCCACAGCGATAGTAAAGTGGTCGATGGTCAGGCGGCGGCCGATGTGCAATCTACCGTGCTGGTGGCGCTAATGGCTAAAACCAATCTTAATCACGATGTAGGTTATCTTGAAAGCGGTCTGGCTGTCTCTCCTGAAGTGATGGTATTGACCAATGAGATTATCTCGATGAACCGGCGGTTTATGGAGGGCGTTCGCATTGACGACGAATCGCTGGCGTTGGATGTGATCCACGAGGTAGGACCGGGCGGTCAATTTTTAAATCACGAGCATACAATGGCCCACTGGCGCGAGTTATGGCTACCGCAGGTTTTTGACCGCCAGCGGCTTGACTCGTGGGAAAAACAGGGGTCTAAAGACATTAACGCCCGGCTGCGCGAAGCAGCGGTTTCGCTGATGGACGAACACAAAGTGGAACCATTACCGGACTCGGTAGAGCGAGAGATTGAAACCATTCTAAAGACATAAGCATTGTCCCGAATTGAAATTCGGGCTACTATATTAAGAAGAGAGAGAATAACAAATTAGAAGGGATTTCTTAGCTATGGAACAACTGCTGACCAAACATGAAACAGTTTCAGACACTCCAACCCATAGAGCTGTCATCAGTATGTGCGGTATTTGCCCCGCCGGATGTGGGGTTGAGGTGCATCTAGTGAATGGAAAGATTGAGCGCCTGACCCCATTAAAGAATCACCCGCAAGGAATTGTTTGCCCGCGCGGCGTCCATTCTAAGGAAATTGTCTACTCCAAAGATCGAATTCTCTATCCCCAGCGGCGTGTTGGGGCGCGCGGTGAAGGCAAGTTTGAGCGCATTACCTGGGACCAGGCCTATGACATCATCGTGGATAATCTGCAACGCATCTCCAAACAATACGGCCCCGAAGCAAACTGTGTCTACACCGGACGCGGCAATTTTGAGTTTGGGCTAAATGAGATGTTTGCACCCAGTAACACGGCTGAGTCATCGGCAAACGCGGTTCTCTTTCCTTTTGGTTCTCCAAATACAACCGGCGTTGGGTCGCTCTGTTACGCCTCGTATGGGATGATTGCCTCGCGGGCCTGTTTTGGAGATTACATTCGCAGCATCAAAGAGGATATTGACAACGCTGATTTGATTCTGATCTGGGGTGAAAACCCGGCCACGGATTCATCGCCCATTAATTTACGTCGAATTAAACAGGCTCAAAAAAAGGGAGCGCGGGTAGTTGTCATCGACCACCGTCGGAGCGAAACAGCCAAGGCCATCCGTGCAGAGTGGATTGGCGTCCGGCCCGGTACAGACGGTGCGTTGGCTCTGGCTATGATTAACGTTCTGGTTGAAGAAGACCTGTACAATCATTCCTTTGTCGACAATTGGACGCACGGCTTTGAAGACTTACGCGCCTATATCCGTGATTTCACCCCAGAGAGGGTCGAAAAAATCACCCGCGTTCCCGCCGAACGCATTCGCACGCTGGCGCGGGAAATTGCCGGGGCCAGGGGCTGTTCCTTTTTGATGTACAGCGGGCTTGAATACTCAAACAGCGGCGTGCAGGCTATTCGGGCTGTGTGGATTTTGCAGGCGCTGGCCGGTCATTTGGATGTGCCGGGGGGAAAGTTGTTTAAGCCGCCAGACCGGCTGCGCCTCAATCGCTTGCTAACCGATTCTCCTAAAAACGCGCGCAAGCCGATTGGGGCCGATAAATACCCTCTTTTTTATGAGACTCGCCAGGAAGCTCATGCAGGATTGATGCCTCGCGCTATTCTTGAAAGCGATCCATACCCTGTTCGGTCGCTGATAGTTAGCGGCACGTCGTTGATCACCTCTTGGCCCAATCCTGACTTGTGGCGACGCGCTCTGGCCGCTCTTGATTTTATGGTTGTGATCAACCGTTTTCCCACCGCCGACGCTCAATATGCCGATTTGCTGTTACCGGCCACAACCATGTTCGAGATCGAGTCGTACATGAAGTACGACAACTACGTTCAACTT
>JAJRVO010000417.1 GCA_024277275.1 Chloroflexota bacterium | reverse complement strand
TTTTTTACTTCGGTTAATCAAACTTATGCGAAATAAAACGCAAGAATAACGCTTGTTTTCCCTCTACACCCACCATTTTGCACAAATGCGCCACGTCAGAAGAAATCACGCTGATTGTATTAAACTTACCGCTCAAAATCATTCACTACGGTGTTTCTTGCTGGCTTTGTCGTAAATTTCTAATCGATATTCCCTTTTGGTGTTTGCCTTTACATTGTTTCAATGTAACTAAAATTCTGTTTTTTAACGGACTTCGTGCTACGCGAAGCTTCCAGATGTTAAAAAATGGGCGGGTGATGTACGCCGCTCGCCCATTTTTTCTTCAAAAACCTCGCTTATCCCCGGTAACACAACACCGGCTTACGGGCCGCGCTGACTTCATCCAGCCGAGTGACCGGCGTGGTGTGAGGCGCGTTGTGTAGTAAGTCGGCGTTTTGCTTGCCCTCTTCTGCAATTTTGAGCAGAGCGTCAACAAAGGCGTCCAGAGTTTCTTTGCTTTCGGTTTCCGTCGGTTCAATCATCAACGCTTCATGCACGATAAGCGGGAAATAAACTGTGGGCGGGTGGAATCCGTAGTCGATGAGCCGCTTGGCGATATCCATTGTATGCACCCCTTCGGCGATATCGCCCATAGCCACAAACTCATGCATACAGGTGCGACCGTATTTGACCGGATACACGTTCTCTAACCTGGCTTTGAGATAGTTGGCATTTAGCACGGCGTTAAAGGTGACATCACGCAGACCCTCGTCGCCGAGCATAGCGATGTAGGTCAGGGCGCGTATAAGCACGCCAAAGTTGCCGTTGAAGGCTTTGAGCCGGCCAATCGACTTTTCGGGCATAACCAGCTTGTAGTCGTCATCGCCTCTGGCAGCAATTGGACCGGGCAAGAACGGCGCTAACTGCTCGGTGACGCCGACCGGGCCGGAGCCAGGGCCACCGCCGCCGTGCGGCGTGGTAAAGGTTTTGTGCAGATTAAAGTGCATCACGTCAAATCCCAAATCGCCGGGTCGAGCCACGCCCATTAGAGCATTAAGATTGGCCCCGTCGCCATACACCAGGCCGCCACAGTTGTGAATGGTGGCTGTCACTTCTTCAATCTGCTCTTCAAAGAGGCCCAGGGTGTTGGGGTTGGTCAACATCAAGCCAACTACCGTGTCATCGCAGGCTGCTTTGAGGGCGGCCAGGTCAACATTGCCCCGCTCGTCAGAGGGAAGTTGAACCGCTTCAAAACCGCTCATAGCCACCGAGGCCGGGTTGGTTCCGTGGGCGCTGTCGGGGATGAGCATTTTGGTGCGTTTGGTATCGCCTCGGTCAAGGTGGTAGGCGCGCATTATTAGCACCCCGGCAAACTCGCCGTGCGCTCCGGCAGCCGGTTGCAGGCTTACCCCGGCAAATCCGGCAATCTCTTTGAGGGCCTCTTGCAGTTGATACATTAATCCCAGGTTGCCTTGAGCCAGCCAGCGAGGCTGCAAGGGGTGACTGCGGGCAAAACCCTGCATTGCGGCGGCGGTCTCATTAACTTTAGGGTTGTATTTCATGGTGCAGGAGCCAAGCGGATAAAAGTGGGTGTCGATGCTAAAGTTCTTTTGGGAGAGCCGGGTGTAGTGACGCACCAGCTCTAATTCGCTGATTTCGGGTAAATTTACCTCATCACGGACCATTCCTTCCGGCAGCGGAGTTTCGGGAACGTCAAGCTCCGGCAGCGAGCAAGCTGTCCGGCCAGGCGAACTCATTTCAAATAATAAAGGTTCAGGCGCTTGCCACATCAGGCCACCTCCTCTAAAGCAGCTACTAATTTATTAATCTGGGCTTTGCTGTTCATTTCGGTGACGCACACCAGCAAATCGTTGGGTCTGTCCGCAAAGTTGCGGCTAAGGACGTAACCCGGCACAATTTGTTGTTTATTAAGCCGGATAGCGATATCAAGAGCCGGTTTGGGACAGCGCGCCACAAACTCTTTGAAGAACGGGCGACTGTTGACAACTTCGTATCCATCCAGTTTGTCAATTTGGGCGGCGGCATAGTGAGCCTTGTGATAGCATAACTCTGCCACTTTCCGCAAGCCCTGTTTCCCCATAGTCGCCAGGTAGATAGCGGCCCCCAGAGCAATCAAACCCTGGTTGGTGCAGATATTGCTGGTGGCCTTTTCCCGGCGAATGTGCTGCTCGCGAGTCGACAGGGTTAGCACAAAGCCGCGTTTGCCTTCGGTATCGGTGGTTTGGCCAACCACGCGCCCCGGCATTTTTCGGACCAGTTTATTGGTGGTGGCAAAAATACCCAGATAAGGGCCGCCATAGTTTAGATGGTTGCCCAGACTTTGGCCTTCGCCGGTGACAATATCGGCTCCATAATGGCCGGGCGGTTTGAGCAAGCCCAGGCTAATGGGGTCGGTATGCACTACCAGCAACGCGCCGGCGGCGTGGACAGCCTCGGCCAGGCCATCCACGTCTTCTAATTCGCCAAAGAAATTGGGCGATTGGACAACCAAACAGGCTGTTTCTTTGTCAAGCATACCCTTTAGCGTATCCACATCGTTATCCGGACTCTCGTCGCCGGTAAGAGTGATGGCTGTTCCCTGCAAGTAGGTTCGCAAAACTTCCCGATATTGGGGGTGGACATTGGGCGAAATGATTATCTTAGACCGCTTGCCCCTGGTAATATTGACGCTCATAATGGCGGCTTCGGCCAGCGAGGTGGCGCCATCGTAATGGGAGGCGTTGACCACCTCCATCCCGGTTAACTCGGCTATCATGCTTTGGTACTCAAACATAGCTTGCAGCGTGCCTTGACTGGCCTCGGGTTGGTAAGGGGTGTAGGCGGTAAAGAACTCGCCGCGCATTTGCAGTTGGGGCACTACACTGGGTACAAAGTGGTTATAAGCGCCCGCGCCTAAAAACCAGGCGTAATGATTTGCGTCGGCGTTTTCATCGGCCATACACTGAAGCTCTGCCAATACTTCTATTTCTGACAAGGGACGCGGCAGGTTTGATTTGGGAAATCGAACCGATTCCGGCACAACCTGAAACAACGCTTCAACCGAATCAACGCCTATTGTTTCCAACATAGCTTTCTGGTCTGCGGCTGTGTTGGCTATATAGCCCATAGAATTACTCCTTTCATAAGTTTTGAGGGATATAGATTTGGAAAATTGTAAATTGTGAATAGCCAATGGTGAATAGTAAATGAAACAGAGAACAGCAAAGAATCATTCACTATTCACAATTCAGAGTTCACAATCCACTATTCACAATTTAGTTATCCTTCAGCTTCAACGGCCTTTTGGTATTCGTCGCCGGAGAGTAAAGCGTCCCATTGGGCGGGGTCGGACGGCGTAAATTTTATCATCCAGCCTGCGCCGAAGGGGTCGCTGTTGACCAGTTCCGGCTCATCTTCCAGGGCTTCGTTGACCTCAACAATCTCGCCGCTCATTGGCATATACAAATCGCTGGCCGCCTTGACCGACTCGACGACGCCAAAGACTTCGCCTTTGCCTAACGAGGCGCCAACCTCCGGAAACTCCACGTAAACAACGTCGCTGAGACTGTCCTGAGCATGGTCGGTAATACCGCAAACTATTAAATCCCCCTCCTGACGCGCCCACTCGTGGCTGTCTTGATACTTTGCATTTGCATCGAGATTCATTGAACATTCTCCTTTCCTATTTGGTTTAATACATTTATACAGATTCACTAACGCGTAATTCGTAATTCGTAACTTTGTAAGGGTTTTACGCATTACAGTATTACCCCACAACATTTGCGTTGTCCGCGAGAATCATTTGTTCATTGTTAATTGCTCATTGTTAATTTGCGGCTTGGCCGCGCTATGCATTACGCATTCTAAAGACCTATAATTGGGTCTCGCATCTTCTGGTTCATAAACCCTTGTTACTTTCGATAAGCAGGCTGATAAAAGGGGCGTTTGACGATAAAGGCAGCTTTAGGTTTGTTACGAATGACTATCCGAATATTAGTACCGACTTTAGCGTATTCAGGGGGAACAAAGGCGTGACCGCAATATTTTTCAACGGTGGGGGCATACAACCCGGTGACAACGACCCCAATCTCTTCCCCGGCGGGGCTAGCAACCGGGTATCCCTGCCGAGGCACGCCTTTGTCCGTTAATTCAAAGCCAATCAGCTTTTTGGTCAGACCGGTTTCCTTTTGCTTGAGCAACGCTTCTTTGCCAATGAAATCGGAGTCGAACTTACAGGCCCAGCCCAAGTTGGCTTCAAGGGGGGTTGTATCGGCGTCAATTTCGTGGCCGTAAAGAGGAAAGGCCGGTTCAAAGCGCAAACTATCGCGGGCGGCCAGGCCAATAGGTTGAACCTCAATGCCCTTTTCCGGGCCGGCGCTTAAGATTCGCTCCCAGATTTGCAGCGCCCGGTCTGCCGGAAAGAAGATTTCTACGCCATCCTCGCCGGTATAGCCGGTTCGACCAATGATGGCTGCTACGCCCTCAACTTCAGTTTCAACCGCTGTAAAACGAGACACGCCAGCCAAGTCTACCGGCACAAGGTTTTGCAGCAGCTCAATAGCCTTTGGTCCTTGCAAGGCAATCATATAGGTCTCGTCCGATACATCTTTGACGGTAACATCGTATCCTGCGGCGTGGTCCTGCATCCATTGGAAATCTTTGGTCAGGTTGTCGGCGTTGACCACTACAAACCAGCGCCCCGGCAATTTGTAGATAAACACGTCGTCAATGATGCCGCCGTTCTGGTAGCACATCAGCGCGTAGTGGGCTTCATTCTCGACCATCAAGCCGATGTCCCAGGTGACCAGCCTATTGAGATAGGCTTCGGCATCAGGGCCGGTAACAGTAATCTGGCCCATATGGTCAATGTCAAACAGGCCCGCAGAGCGGCGGGTGGCATGATGTTCCTCGATGGGGCCGGTGGGGTATTGGACCGGCATTTCCCAACCGGCAAAAGGGACCATCCGGCCACTGTGGTCAACGTGCCATTGGTACAAACGAGTTCGCTTCAATTCTTGGCTCATTGTTCCTCCTTGTATAAAATGATGAACGATGAATTTTTATTGTTAGCGTTACAAACAAAAACGGGCATCGCAAAAGCGTGCCCGTAAAACCCTGTCCAAAACCTGAGAGATTGCCCAACTCAATGTAACGCCATTGAGCGGATTGCCCCGTCGGTGCGGCCGGTCGATTTTGGATTTTGGATTTTAGATTGTGGATTACAACTTTCAATCCGAAATCATAAATCGTAAATCGTAAATCAAAAGGTCGACTCTCCAGAGTTGCTGTCTGTGCAACGACCCGTTTGCCTGAGAGTTTCAGCAGAAAGTCTGGCTTGCTTTCCACTTTGCCCCTTCGGCGGCCCACTAGATTTTGGGTTTCTGATTTTGGGTTTTGGATTTGTGGCAAATCACAAATCCAAAACCGGCAATCGAAAATCCAAAATTGGTTGGCTCTCTCTCGCTGCACGTTATCCAGCCGGTTTTCTATTGTTGATTGGGTGTTAGTGACAAGAGTTTAACACAGGGAGATTTCTTTGTCAACTTATGTTGATTTTTGATTTACTGAGACCCGGGTTCGGCGGTTGACTCCGGTTCAGGTTCAGTGGTTGGTTCGGATGTAGGTTCAATTGTCGGCTCTACCGTGGCTTCGATGGTTGGCTCCGGTTCAGGTTCGACGGTTGGTTCTACCGTGGCTTCGGCGGTTGGTTCTGCGGGCGCGGGTGTTTGGGTACTCAACAACCACATATCGCTCAGTATGCCGCTGCTGCGCCCGCCGTATAGCAACATTCCGTGGCCCGATACCCAAACCGCGGCGTGATTGTAGCGAGCTTCTGGCCCGCCGGCTACTTCAACGGGTTGCCAGTTGTCTGTGGCTAAATCTAGAAACCAGAGGTCATTAAGGGCAGATTGACCGGCCCCTTGCCCGCCAAACAGGACGACTTGATTGGAATCCGCGTCGGCGACCAGAGTATGGTGTTGTCGTCCGGCGGGTTTAATATTGCTTGTGACCTCGCGCCAGGTATAAGCGTTAGCATCCAAAACCCAGGTGTCATCCCGAAAACAAATACCGCCGGGCGTAGAACAACCGCCGTGCAACACAAGATTGCCGTTACTTGGCGTTGCCGCAAATAAGTGTCGCCCAGGTGGACGAGGCTCGTCTGGGGTGATGTTTTCCCATTGACCGGTCTCGACATTAAAACGCCAGGTATCATTATAGTGGGTTGCGCCAAATCCGTGAGTCAAAACCAGATTTCCGCCGACATTTCCTCCAAAGCCCCCAGAACGCGACTCAGGCGACTGGCCTGCCGTTTCGGTTAGCTCTTCCCAGGTTTCTGTCGCTAAATTTAATTTCCAGATATCATTGAATTTCTTTCCACTCGGCGTAAGGCCGGCTGCGATGTATAAATTCTGGCCCAACTGGTCAACAATCATTACTGTGCTATAACGTGCCGGGGGAGCAACTGGCGAAGCGGCAGCCAGGCGTCGCCATGTTAACGTATTTAAATTACTCATATCCAGCATCCAGACATCGCCAAAAACCTGATGGCCGCTTTGACCGCCGAACACAAAAAGCTGTTTTGTTTCTGCATGGTATTGCATGGCGTGTCTGTATCGAGCGCCCGGTCCGGTGTTTGCCGGTTGCAACTGCCGCCATTTGACCTGGGCCGACTCTTGCCCGCTAATTGGCTCTCCCTGATTAATTGCGTCGTCATTGGTGTCAGAAGACGTGTTTTCTTGGGTTGGTTCGCTGGTTGGTTCGGCTTCGACCGGCTCTGCTGTAACTTCAACTGGCTTCGCTGTAACTTCGACCGGCCCCGTTGTAACTTCAACGGGTTCTGCCGTTACTTCAACCTGTTCAGGTATGATTTCCGCCGGCTCTGCTGTAACCTCAACCTGTTCTGGTGTAGGCTCGACCACTTCTGTTGTTACTTCGATGGGATGTACCGCTGCTTCAGCCGGTTCTCCGGTGGGTTCTGTCGCAGGTTCTGTTGTATCAGCGGGCGGAACCTTTACTACGTCTTCAACCCGATTCACATCAGGTTCAATCGCAGCGGCCTCGCTGGGCAGGGGGTTAACCACATAAAACAAGATATATACACCTATTCCAAACGCAACGGAAAGAGTCCAGACGGTAAAAGTTGCCCACATCCAGCGACGCAACACGCCAATTTTACGCGGGAAGAATCTAAGCCCGGCCAATAAACAGTAAATTGCCAGGAGTTGAGCTAAAGCGCCAAGCGTTGCGTGAATAATGGTCACTACAGGCGGAACTGCGCCTCTCCCTCCCGGAAATTCACCGGCCACACTCTTAAAGATGGTCAAAACCATAAGGACAATAAACAAAATATTGAGGATTACTACCGGAATTTGCAAGCGGTTATGCCATTTATTTTTTCCCAAAAGTTGCGCCACAACTCCGGCGCACAAAACAAGATAAAACAAAACTTGCACAACCAGAGTAATATCCGCTGACAAATTTGAACTTCCCAAAAAAAGCTTAACTTCCCTTAATTGGTTCAAGAATTCCATAGAATTGCCCCCTCTTTTAGGTTTAGCGGGAGATGTAGTACTGCTTTGGTGCGATTATAATGCCTCGGCGCTGGGGCCAGGTAATTTGATGGTTCGTAGTGACGGCTTCAGCCGTTAAATTTGACCGCTAAAGCGATTACTACGAGCAAATTCCATCATATGAACCTAGCATCTAATGCCTCTGGTCAAGGGAAAGCAGCGACCATTATAACCGCAGTTAACGCTTCCTAGCAAGTCTTAACCCTACCTCCTAATAAAACCGCTTCATTTTTGACACAACAGAACACTTGTGCTAAAATTACAATGTTCTACAGAACAAATGTGTTAATCACATACTATTTCAATTTATTTATGGAGGTTTAAACTGTGGCCAAGGATAAAGAAACTAATGGTAAACAAAAAGCGTTGGCGGTAGCCTTGGATGACTTAAAGAAGCGATTTGGCGAGGGCGCGGTTATGCGTCTGGGCGACCGAAATGAACTTAACATTGAAACCATCCCTACCGGCTGTCTGTCGCTGGATATTGCGCTGGGCGTGGGCGGACTGCCCAAGGGTCGAGTGGTTGAAATTTACGGCCCCGAAAGCTCGGGTAAAACTACTTTGTGTCAGCACGTCATTGCCGAGGCTCAAAAGCAAGGCGGGGTCGCTGCATTTGTAGATGTTGAGCATGCCCTGGACCCCTCTTACGCCGAAAAGTGCGGGGTTATGATTGACGACCTGTACGTTTCGCAGCCGGATACCGGCGAGCAAGCTCTGGAAATCACCGAAGCGCTGGTCCGCTCCGGGGCTGTTGACGTAATAGTGGTTGATAGCGTGGCTGCCCTGGTTCCCCGCGCTGAAATTGAGGGTGAAATGGGCGACTCGCATATGGGCCTTCAAGCCCGGTTGATGAGCCAGGCATTGCGTAAACTATCCGGCACGGTGAAACAAAGTAACTGTCTGCTCATCTTCACCAACCAGCTTCGTCACAAGATTGGGGTGATGTTTGGCTCGCCGGAAACAACCACCGGGGGTATGGCTTTACGCTTTTACGCTTCGGTTCGCATCGACATTCGTCGCATTCAGGCTATCAAAGACAGCGGCGAAGTCATCGGCAATCGCACCAAAGTGACCATTAAGAAAAACAAAGTAGCTCCGCCCTTCCGCATTTGCGAGTTTGACATCATGTACAACCAGGGCATTTCCAAATCGGGCGACATTCTGGATATTGCCGTGACAGAGGCCATTGTTGACAAGCGCGGCGCGTTTTACTCCTACGGCGAGCAACGTCTGGCCCAGGGTCGAGAAAACGCAAAAACCTTCCTGGAAGCCAATCCGGAATTAATGCTTACCATCGAAAATAAGGCGCGTGAGGCCAAGGGACTACCCGTATTTGCCTTCCCCCTCCCCGACACAGCGGATAAACCCAAAGCTACGGCACAGCCTCAAAAAACTGGAGCCAAAAGAAAGGAAAGCCCCACGCCACAATCGGCCAAGCAAGAGTCTTTTACGGCAGCTTAATTTCTCCTAAAAAACAGATTTCTCTCGTTTTTACAAATAAAAATCCCCCGGCTCAAAGGTTGAGTTGGGGATTTTTGTTTGTTTGAACGTATCTTCTCAATATGTAGGGGCGAACCCTTGTGGTCGCCCTGTGGGACAGGCGCAAGGCCGTGTCCCTACCCCGGATTATTGAGAAGTTACGTTTGGACCGATTTACCCTGATAGCTTGTCACCCGGCTCCACGCACAAGATTGGCATATTAAAACAGTTGACAAATACCCGTATCAGAAGATAATATTTTTAAGATGATTTGGTAATTGTTTGGCGTATTTTATTCAATCGGACGCAAGACGACTGTAGACAAAATCCCCAAATCGCCTAATCTTGGTCAAAAACAACTATGACAATATCCCAAATAACTGCAAAAGAGTGGCGTTGGGCTACAGGCTGGTCGATAGCCATTCTCTTTTTAAGTTGCGTGCCCTACTTAATTGCCGCCTTGTCCGCCCCGGAAGGGTGGCAATTTGCCGGATTTTTGGTCAACCCCCTGGATGGGCATTCTTACATGGCAAAAATGCAGCAGGGCGCAGAGGGTAACTGGCTATTTCATCTGACCTATACCCCGGAGCCACACGAAGGCGCATTCATTTTTACGTTTTACCTGGCTCTGGGACACATTGCCGCCTTAACCGGGTTGCCAAAGATATTAATCTTTCACCTGGCTCGACTACTGGCCGGGTTTGGTCTTTTACTGACAGCTTTTCGGTTTATTGGGCGGCTTATGCCCTGCGCCGCCGAGCGCAGACTGGCGTTTGTTTTTATCCTCAGCGCCTCCGGTTTGGGTTGGCTGGGAGCCATCTTCGGTGCATTTCCCATCGACCTGTGGGTTCCGGAAGCCTTTGTCCCCTACAGCCTCTATGCCAACCCCCACTTTCCCCTGGCTATGATGCTCATGCTTATCATTTTCGACCAGATTCTCTTAAGTTTTGAGTCTCAAATTTCAGGTTATGAGTTAATGCAAGTTCCCAAGTCAGAAACTCTAAAACCCAATCCAAACTCCAAACTCCAAACTCCAAAATCCATTTTAGCTGCTCTGGCCCTGGCAATGATTTTACCGTTTGCGCTGCTTACGGTTTGGGCTATTTTGGTTATTTTTCTGGGCCGGCTCTTTATGGTTCGTCGCCGTTTGCCTTTGACGCAAATTTGGCCTACACTGGGCGTTGTTTTTTTCTCGGCTCCGGTTATCTTTTACCAGTATTGGGTCTCTACCGCCAATCCAATTATGGCCGGTTGGGGAGCGCAAAACATCACCAACGCACCAAAACTTCTGGATTTCTGGCTAGGTTACGGAGTAGTTGGGGCGCTGGCCGCAGTAGGGTTTTGGCGACTCATCTGGCCGGACAGGAAAAATTCAACAACGGGTGAGTGGCTGGTTTTAATATGGGCTGTTGGTACGGTTGCCCTGGTTTACTTCCCATTTAATTTACAGCGCCGGTTGATTACCGGCCTCCATCTGCCGCTCTGTATTTTGGCGGCTATTGGTTTGAGTCGCTGGCTGGTTGGCAGCAAGTTAAAACCTAAATACCAACGCCTCATTACAATGGCAGCGGTGACAACAGGGGCGTTAGGGACCCTTTTGGTTTGGAGCGTACCGCTGATAGGTTTTCTTCAACCCCCCGCCGAGTCGCCCACAACAGCGCGATTTTTCATACGTGATGATGAGGTTGCCGCTTTTGAGTGGCTGCGGGGACGCGTCGAACCCGATGATGTGATTTTGGCCTCGCCGCGAGTGGGAATGTTTGTGCCTGGTCAAACGGGGGCGCGCGCTTTTTACGGCCATCCATTTGAGACCATTCAGGCCAAAGCCAGAGAATCTCAAGCCGAAGACTTTTACCGGGGTCAAATTGAAGCTACCTCCCTGCCGGTTGATTTCATTATTTACGGTCCATCCGAAAAAGCGCTGGGGCGACCGAAGATTCTGTTGAATTATTCCACCGTCTTTTCAACCGGAGAGGTAGAAGTTTACAAAGCAACCAAGTAGATGTTGGAGTTGTTTGGTTTTAGGATGATATAGTTATTAACTATGCGAAATCTGGAGATGAATTCCACAATGATTGGTACTTTTCTTTTGGGTCTGGTTTCCATTATGCTGCTTTCAGCCGGGCAAACATCGCTTAAATTCGGCTTAAACGCTATCGACGGCGTCAGTTTGTCAGATGGTTTGGCCGGTGTTTTCAAACTGTTTCAAACGCCGTGGATTATCGTTGGTTTTGCCTGCTACGGCGTCAGCGCCATTCTTTGGCTGGACGTGTTATCTAAACTGGATTTCAGCTTGGCCTTCCCTATGGTAGGGCTAACTTACGTCTTTACCCTGCTCATCGGACGCTTCTTCTTTGGCGAAACCATCGGTTGGGAACGGATGATTGGCGTGGGGCTGATTATCTTTGGGATATTCTTTTTGGTACGGAGCGGCGCTTCGGGGTGAGAGATTGTCATAAATGTGGTATAATTGTGAAACAGTTTCTTAAAAGGGAGATTTGGAGATTAGAGATTGGGAGATTATTGAGAGCATCAGCGTCATCTCCTAATCCTTAATCGATTAACTTACAGGAGTTACGCCTATGTCTCCATCGGTATCGCCCAATCCTTACAAACCCGACACCGCTATTAGCGACGAGATTAACTTTTTTGGCCGTGAAGAGATTTTTCACAATGTCGCCCGTATTCTCAAGCGCCCCCAAGCTCACGCCGTATTTCTTTACGGCCAACCCTGCGTTGGTAAAAGTTCCGTACTGCTGCAATTTGCAGAACGTCTACCCAACCCTCCCTTTCTCTCCATTTATTTTAACCTGACAGGCAGAGCCGGTCAGCCCATCAATCAGGTTCTTTTCGACCTGGCGGCAACCATTGCCGCCAAAGTAGATGTTCCTCCGCCCGAACAAGCCGATTTTGAGAATGATCTGGAAGCGTTCCAGCATCGTTTCCTGCCAACGGTTTACCAAACGTTGAGCGACGACGAACACCGGCTGGTCTTTTTATTAGACGAGTTTGACATCCTGGATGAGGCTGCCAGACAAAATCTACCAAGAACGGCAGCGGTCCACACCTTTTACCCCTACCTGCACCAATTGATGACCATTGAGAGACGCCCGGCTTTTGTTTTGACCGCCGGACGCCACATGGAAGGTCTATCCATTGACTTTCTGGCTGCGTTTAAAGCTGACCGAATGTATTTAATCTCAATGCTATCGCCCAAAGCGGCCCAGGCGATTATTTCACAAGCTGAAGACAAAGGCGTATTGCATTATGATGACGACGCTGTTGAGTACATCAAAGCCATAACCCACAATCACCCTCATCTCATTCAACTCATCTGCCGGTACTTCTTTGATCAGGCCGTCGCCCAGTCATCATCAGATGAACCGCCGGCGGATGATGCGCCGCTGCCAACCGTCACCGCCAAAGAGATAGAGGAATCGCTGCCCGCAATCTTGGAGACAAGCGAAGATAGTTTTGAGTACTTCTGGAATCAACTGCCAATGGAGGACCGCCTTGTCCTCTCCGCTATCGCATCCCAGGAGCGCCCGCAGGCAACATTAAGCGAAGCAACCATCATTTCCATTCTGGAAGTAGCCGGGCTTGACCCCCTGCTAAAGGCCGTTACGCTGAGTCCGCAAATTCTGGCGGATTGGAAAATGTTAGAGCAAGAAAATGGCGGCTACCGTTTTCTGATAGAACTGTTGCGTCGATGGGTGGCTACTCA
>JAJRVO010000416.1 GCA_024277275.1 Chloroflexota bacterium | reverse complement strand
TTTAATAATAGAATGAATGGCATTAGTAACGGTCAACACTATATCGGCTTGCCGAAGGTCTTGAATATCGACGCTTATTTGTATATTAGTCTGTCCCTGAGATTGTGCCAATGTTTGCACCTGTTTCAGGGTTTCTAAATTGCGGCCAATCAAAATTATTTTGGCAACATGCCGACTCAACAACTGCGTGCATACCCTGCCAATAGAGCCGGTAGCCCCTACTACAGCGGCGGTGGCGCCGGCGGGATTGATGTTCATTCGCCGGGCTGCTTTTAAAGTCCCATCAACAGCCGTGGCAATCGTGTAGCTATCGCCGGTGGTTACGGGAATATCCAAATGTTGCGAGATTGTAAGTCCGCCATCGCCCACAACCGAGGTAAACCCGCCTAACCCCAATACCTTTGCACCCAACTTTTGAGCCAGTTTGCCGGTGGCAATTATCTTTTTGTAAACAGTTTCCGGTGGAAGCGAAACCATTTGTTTAGGCGTAAAGGGACAAGCAATAAACCACCCTTCAACCTCTTTGCCCGTTGCCTGAGAAGTAATGCCCGTAATATGAGAAATGTAAACCGGCGGGAAATATTGAGAAAGAAAATCTATTGCGGGTTCTGGCAGGACTTTGCCAAGCAGGGGAAATTTACGTTGAACATCTCGTTTTGGGTTAACCGGGTGAATTATAAAAGCAAAGTTGTTCATGGTATTGGCGCTTATTTGCCAAAAAAGCGGTTATGTCGCCGATTAGACAACTTCTTCGGCGGGTACAGGAAAGGACAATTCATCGTGATACTTAGGAATATGTTTTTGGTCAGAATATCCGTGATGATCGCTGTCTGCATAGGTTACGTTTTTGGAAATTATGGTGCGTTCCGGCTTGGCAAATAACACAACATCAGATTCAATGCTGCGGGCCGGATAAATAATATGCCCGGAACCAATTCTACAATTATGTCCCACACATCCGCCAATTACCGGCAGGCCTACATCGTGTAACTTCCTCTTATGAAAAACTTTTATCGGCTTGCCCAGTAGATTAAAATCGGTAAAAGTATTGCCGGCCCCAATAAAAGTGTCTCGACCAATTACACACATTTGCAAACAGGCATTTTGGGCCACCATTGAGTTTTCCATCAAGGTGGTCATAAATAAAGCCGAACGAAAAGGCAAGTAGCAACCATCGCCTACTACGCTTAACATCAGTTGCACCCCTTGCATTATATTTACATTGTCCCCAATCACACTGGCATTAATGACACACCCCGGGCCAATAATCACATTATCGCCAATGATGGTAGGTCCTTGAATGGTAGCTGCCGGGTCAATCTGAGTGTTTTTGCCGACTTGCACCAAAGGTGAAGAGGAAAGAAACTGTTTTCGCTCAAGTAAAGAACGCCACAACACCTTGATATTCATCAAAATATTTTCTGGCGACCAGGAAGACAAATCCAGCATGTCTTCAACGCGCGCCCCATGCGCAAAAGTTCCAAAGGGGCAATTAGCCATAAAGACATGCACCCAGTTTTCAATGGACAAGAAAGCCTTTAGAGGAACTTGATACCCTAAATCTCCCCGCTCATTAAGCGCCATGTATGTAGGCACCCGATAATAACCCAGTTCTTTAGGCTCGGTATCTATGACAATAGGTTGAGCAGTCTCTTTTCCAATTGTTGTACCGTCTGGGTAGTAAAAAAGATCGGCAACATACACGTTGTCTTGCAAGCGTATTCCTTCTTGCAAAGGCAAGGCATGGGTTACAATGGCTTTATCTTGTTGGGAAAAAGCAATTTGGGCAGGTTTACCCAATTGTCGAGCGGCGGTAATAAATGCTTTAAAGAGATGATCATCAAAAAAAAGATTATCCCGGTAAACAACAACTTCGCCTGAAAGAATCTCAGGGGGAAGAAATGATGCTCCTCTAAAGGAGCTACATTCTACTTCTTCTTGGCAGTAAGGACTAAGGACGTCCCGTTGATAAAGCCAGAGGGGCTTATTCATAATGCGCAAATCACGCGCAGGCTCATTAAAGGGCGGAATGAGCGTTTGATCCCGAACGATAATCTTCTTCATATGTTAGAGTTCAACTGTTAGAAATTCAGCGTTAAGTTTAAATAGGACACGCTGATAGCTTGTCCTGTTAAGGGCTAAGGATTTAATAACCTGCCCATTTTGCCTGAATTGCTTAGGGTTTGGGCTTCACTTTAAAAAGTTATTTAATTCTCAATCCTAAACAAACTAATGTTTGCCCTACACAGTTTAATTTAAAGACGCAAACTTAAAGGCAAGAAACTCTGCCAACTGATTGTTAAAGGCAAGTGGTTCATCTAACATTGGAAAATGTTTGGAACCAGACATCATTTTTACCCGAGACATAGGTACGCTACTGGTTATAATATTGGCCTGGGTTGGAGCAACTACGTTATCGCCCACTCCATAAATACCCATAACGGGTGTGGTAATTCCAGGCAAATGCGGTCTCAGGTCGGTTCTGTATAAAGAGTTTATGCTTAAAAAAAAGGCTTCAAGCGTGGTTCTAGAAAGATCGCGGGTAATCATTTTGTACCAAATAGGCCAATCATTTACAACATATGGAGAAAATGCCCTAATACCAAACTGTAATGCACTGGGCATTTGCCATACAATGGACGCGATCCACGGTTTACCCGCTAAACGAAGAAATATGTTCAGAGAATTTCCTACAATAGGAGAACCTACAACTATAACTCTTTGTACACGTTCAGGCTTTGTTAAGGCTAACGATATTCCAACCGTTCCCCCCATTGAATGGCCTACAATGGGAGCCATTTCAATGCCCAGTCGATCCATAAATTGGTCAACCAGTCCGACAAAATCGCTTAGTTGGTAACTGTTACGGCGTTTACCCGACTCGCCAAACCCCCAAAAATCCAATGCATAACAACGGTATTGACCCTTAAGGGCCTCCATTGTCCTTAACCAGTACCCCCAAGACCCTAGCCATCCATGCAATAATATAACGGGTTGTCCACGACCATAGGCCTCATAATGAACTATTCCCTGGTCAGTAACTATAGAACTCACGGGTTAGCCTCAATTACTAAAGGGGCTTTTTGAATTAGGTGTAGTAAAGCGTTGTCGTGCCCCAAACCAAGCTAATCCTCTCAGCCTTATTGAGTAGTTCGCCTTAATTGCCCAACCAATTCTAACTAACTTTGCACCCCCTGAATAGCCACAGAGCCAAGTATTACTTGTTAAAGAAAAGCGAACTGCTCCTACTCCTCAGCCTGCATGTTCTCTAAAATGGAATAGAGTAGTTCAAGCAACACTTCTTTTACCGTTTCTTTATCACGAGCTACGCAGCCAAGTACTTTAACGCTTTTTTCTATTTTAAGAGCAATTCTAACATCATCTGGCGACCAGGCATCGGGCAAATCCTGCTTATTTGCTGCAACCACATAGGGAGTATTTGCATACGCTTTAAAGACCTCAAGAATATGCTTGGCTTCTCTGAATGTTTCCGGTCGTACGCTATCAACAAGCACAATAAAGCCAAGCATACCTTCCGACAAAATCTCCCACATAAAGTCAAAACGTCTTTGTCCCGGCGTGCCAAACAAATAAAGTACCAAATCATCGTCTACCGTAATACGGCCAAAATCCATGGCCACAGTAGTGTCTTCTTTGACACGTTCCGCATCGCTGGATATTTTTCGTTCAGTAGAAACAACATCAATTTCACTGACGCTTTGAATGAATTCGGTTTTTCCAGAACTAAAAGGCCCCGTGATGACCATCTTTACGGTTTGCATCGGATCGACTTACCTCAAATAAAGACTTTGATAGTTAGAAATAATGCTTATATAAATCCCCAAGTCAAATGAGCAAAACCCAGAATCTTGTTTAATAAAACAAAGAAATTGGCGTGCAAAGCAAATGCTAATGCATTAGATGCGTTTAATTCTATCAATTAGTTTAGTGACTACGCTGCGTTTTTCTGCAGGCGTTTGGTTAGCAATTCGTCGCCCTGCCCTGGTTACAGGAGTCTTGGCTTTTCTTACTTCCATACCTTATGGACGAATCAACTCTACTATCCCTGCCTGCATCATCCCGTAAACAATCTTTCTAATCTGGAATTCATCCATATTATTGTTTTGCGCAATTTGTTTTACTGAATTGCGCGGATGAATATGTGATATGACTCGCCAATCATCTTGGGTTAACTTCACATCACGCAGAGGCTTATCTGTAATTTTAAGGGCTATCGTTGCCAGGTCGGGCAACTCATCCTGTAAACGATCAGCCTCTTGGATGCGACGGCTGCCCTCTAATATTACATTATCCAGATTAAGCGGGACTGTGATTCTGTCTTTGGCCGGTAAAATATCTTGCTCAAAGTGAAAAGTTCCATCATTCCAGGAAAAAAGATCGTACACAATCTCCAGCATATAATCTTTTACGCCCTGAACAATGTCATCTCTGGAAACCAGTCTGGCATCCATCAAATATTTCCCCATCACTCTATCAGACGAGCTGCCCTGACTATTGACCGTGTTGACCTGCTCCTGAGTCAGCCTGCCAACCTTAAACAACATAGCTGCCAGGTGACCTTCGTCTGCATCAGTAGACGCATGAATCAACCGGCCCTCTTTGAAATATAAGAGGGCATTTTGACTTTGGCCATCAAGAGATAGTTTTCCGGTTTTATGGGCCAAGTTAACCAAATTTAAAAGTTGTGTTGTGCTAAAATCTCGCAGGTTTCCTTTTAACGCCATTACCGATTACCGTCACCCCATAGGTGGTTTTGTAGTTTCCTGAGGATGGCCTATTATACTCGCTCACGTGCATTAAGTCAACCTCGGCTAAACCCCTTAACATGGTTTAAGCCTACTTTTAAGAAGGTTACCACATTTACTAAATACAAAGCGAGACAACAAAACTACTCCCTGCGTAACTACCTACCTTGAGCCAAATACGGCGATTTAGTACGGGTAATTGGTTATTAGTAATTAGTGATTGGGCCAAATTACCAATTACCATTTACTAATTACCGCTATACTCAACATCTAAGTTGGCACAGCTAGGTAGTTACCTCCCTGCAAAGATAGAACCATCCAGTTTTAATATAACACGCGCTACTATAGAATCCAATAGAGCGAAAGTCCCACAATAGCATTAGAGAACTTATTTTCAACATTTTGTAACGGAATTGTAATCAGATTCAAACTCTATGTAAGCTTTTTGAACTTGGCAATCGTTAAAATTCTGCTATTATAGACATTCTGAATAATCACTATGAATCAATCATCAAAATCCGCAAAATCAAAAACACGTCCAAAATGGATCGACACCCCTGCCGGGCTGGATCGCCTGCTCAAAACCCTATCACAGGAACCGCTGATAGCTGTTGATACCGAGAGCGACAGCCTGTACAGTTATTTTGAAAAAGTGTGTCTTATACAATTCTCTACGCCCATTGCCGATTATCTGGTAGACCCTTTAAGCGTTGATGTATCTGGCCTGACTCCTTTCTTTGTAAACCAATCCATCCAAAAAATATTTAACGCTGCCGAATATGATTTTTTAAGCCTTAAACGTGATTACGGCTTTACCTTTACTAATCTGTTTGACACTATGCTGGCCGCTCGTGTTTTGGGTTGGGCGCGCTACGGATTAGGCTCGCTTTTAGCTACACATTTTGGGGTCAAATTAGATAAACGTTTTCAGCGTTACAATTGGGGACAACGTCCCTTAAGCAAAAAGGCGCTTAACTACGCCCATTTAGACACACATTACCTGATTCCACTACGCAAAGTTCAGCTTGATGCGCTCAAAAAGCAAAACCGCTTACGTGAAGCAACTGAAGCCTTTGAACGTTTGACCCATGTTGAACCTACCCCCAAAGTATTTGATCCTGACGATTTCTGGCGTATTAAAGGCTCCAAAGATTTGGCGCCAGAAGAACAAGCCATTTTGCGTCAATTATTCATCCTGCGCGATAAAATTGCCCGTAAGATTGATCGCCCTCCCTTTAAGGTTATGAATGATGTGGTTTTGGTGGAATTGGCTAAAGTGCAACCTCCAAATTATATGGAGCTAAGAAATATAAAAGGGGTAGGAAAAAGAGTTTTGCAGTACAATACTACCGACATCTTAACAGCTATAAAAACGGGACAAACGGCCTCCCCCCCTCACTACCATACCCATAATAATCATCGCCCCAACGACAACATCCTGGTTCGTTACGAAACTTTACGCCAATGGCGCAATAACCTGGCCACTGAACGAGGCGTTGAACCCGACGTAATCATTAACAATCACACGCTTATGGATATTGCCCGGCATAATCCAAAAACATTAAACGCCCTAACCAATATGGACGTTTTGGGCGATTGGCAATTTGAAACCTATGGCAAACTCTTGTTAAAAGTGCTAAGAAACTCTAACTAGTACAGCTTGGCGGAAGTCTTTCGGTAGTTACAAGCAGCGCGTTGCTTAGTTTATGGAGTGAAAAAGTGCACTTTTTCACTCCATAAACTACCGAAGGATTTACGCCGCCGTGTACTAGCAACAAGACACGCCTTTACACCGCCAACAGTATCAGCAACTCATCCAATTTTTTAATTTTGACTACGCCATTGGGCGACTCAAGGTTATCCTCAACGTTGATAAATATTGGCATTAACCCTGCCTCCAGCGCCCCTTCAATATCAGCCTCCAAATTATCTCCCACGTACAGCGTCTCTTTCGGCGACGCATCGCCCGCCAGTTTGAGCGCCTCCCAAAAAAGCCGTTTATCCGGCTTGTGATAACCCGCTTCTTCTGAAACCAACGAGAAACCAACATGTGCAGCCAGATTGTAACGCTCTATCTTTTGTCGCTGCAAGTGGATAAAACCATTGGTCAAGATGCCGGTGGTATATTTCTGGCGCAAAGCATCCAGCACTGTAAAGGTATCATCAAAAGGAATAGCTTCTTCTAACACCAACTCTACCCAATAATTCAACATCGACTCGGCCAGATTAACATCTTGACCCAGCGCCCGGAGCGTGTTGGCATAGCTATATTTGGCTGCTGTATTACCGTCAAGCACGCCGTCAACCATCATATACCACATGTCATAATTTCTGGACCAGAAACAGTCGAAAAATTCTTCCTCGGTTACAGGGGCCAGCGTTTTCGCAAAGCGAGCAAACAAAGCCTCACAGATTTTGCTCAACTGCCAGGTATGCTTAATGAGCGTTCCATCCATGTCGAAGATTATAGTTGTAATATGACTAAAATCGGTTGGCTCTTTAGTCAAAATTAATCTCCCGCTGATTTTTTTGCATTTAGACTCTTCAAACTGATGCCTTCAAACGCCTCTATGCTGGTTCGTATTTCTGTAGAGATTGGTATGCTATGCCCGGCTGTATAATCATAACGAACCAGAATGCAATGTCCTTCAGCGGCCAACTCACCGTCTGCCTCAATCCGATGCTCAAGCCGCAAACTGGACTGCCTGACCTCACTAATACCCACACCGACCTCAACCGACTGCCCATAAAGAATGGGGTTACGAAAATCGCAACTGAGATGGGCGGCAATAAAGGCTACGCTCTGCAAATTGGCATGTGGCAAGCGAATATCCGCCGCAACCATGTAGTTAATCCTGGCAATTTCAGCATAAGTGAAAACTACGGCATTATTGACGTGTCCAAATACATCTAAATCCCTAAAACGAACCTCCACAGGATAAACGTAGCGAAAACCCTCCAAAAAAACACCCCCTTAAAAATAGAGTTGCCGGAGTCAAAAAGTGTACTTTTTGACTCCTAATTTTCATTCTCGTTGCCGTGCCGTAGGTTAAGGCCGTCTCATCTGAAACGCTTAAGGCTTTCCGGTAAAGCGCTCTGCAACCTTACGAATGCCCTCGGCAATGTTCAGGTAGGCTTCGTCCTCGTCCGGCCAAAGAGTAACAGGTTTAGCGTTTTTAGGTAAGGCTTGCAGTTTACTAAAGGATACGCCCGTCCAATCGGTGGGGCGCAGAATGACCGGGATGACCACGGCTTCTCTGGCATTATGTCGCTTAATAGCCCGCTCCATTTCAATATTGTAGCAAAAGTCCGAAGCCATAAAGTCAGGGCTAATAAGCAGCAGGATGATGTCGGCTGAATTGAGATGGGTTGTAATTTGACGTTCCCACTCGTCGCCGGCCCCAATCTGACGGTCGTACCACACAGTAATTTTTTCCTGTCGCTGCAAGATTTTTAGATGCGTAGCCAACTTGTCGCGCATAGTTTCATCTTTGTGAGCGTAGGAGTAGAAAAGTTTGGGGATTTTGGAGCCTGTATGTACTGTGCCTGCCTTACCAACAGAAGCGGTTGTTGTTAGAGGAGACACACCAACATTAATTTCCAGTTGGGGCTGCAACTCCGCAATTTTTGCCTCTATGTCTTCAATTTCAATTAGAATAGCGGGGTCGGTAGCCAGACCGGTTAAGGCTTGCTTCTCTTTAAGAATTTGGAGCCGGCGATTGTAATTGTTAATTATTTTTTTTACATCATTTTGTTTTGACACAGAAACCTCCCTTTACTCTCCCAAAATAAAATTTAAGGCGAGGGCTTATGTGGCTAATAATACACCTCTTTATTTGATATAAAAAAACAGTGTTCCCAGCCGGGTAACACTGCTTAAATTAGGATAAGCTTTGGGTTGGCGTTAAGCTTTTATGGGTTGGCTCAAAGCTAATCTCAAGGTTTCTACGTTGGAAAAGGTATCATCTTTTTGAG
>JAJRVO010000415.1 GCA_024277275.1 Chloroflexota bacterium | reverse complement strand
CTGTTAAGCAAGCAAGGCGTTAAACACGAGGTGCTTAACGCCAAGCAGCACGAGCGTGAGGCGACAATTATCACCCAGGCCGGTCGGCCCGGCGCGGTAACTATTGCCACCAACATGGCCGGGCGCGGCGTCGATATTTTACTGGGCGGTAATGCCGAGGGGCTGGCCCGCGATGAATTACGCCGTCGGGGCGAGGATTTAACCGAGGTTGACCCGGCGCTATGGGAACAAACCTTACGCAAATGGTCGGAACAGGTGGCTAAAGATAAGGAGAAGGTTCTGGACCAGGGGGGATTGCACGTTGTTGGCACAGAGCGCCATGACGCTCGGCGGATTGACAACCAGCTCCGGGGACGGGCCGGGCGTCAGGGCGACCCCGGTTCCAGCCGCTTTTTTGTGTCGCTGCAAGATGATTTAATGCGCCGGTTTGGGGGACAAAGCGTGGCTAACCTGATGGAACGCTTTGGGGTAGATGACGACATCCCCATTGAGGCCGGCATTGTCAGCAAGTCGATAGAAAATTCTCAAACCAAGGTTGAAGGGCATAACTTTGATATTCGCAAGCACCTGCTTAAGTACGATGATGTTATTAACCAGCAACGCGAGGTAATGTACGCTGAGCGTCGCCGGATTTTAAGCAGTTCCAGTTTAAAAGCGAGTATCCAAAATTTAATTGCCGAAGAGTTAAGCAACCTGGTGCATAACTTTACAGCCAGCGAATATCCCGAAGAATGGGACCTGACCGCCCTACACAGCGCGGTGCGAACCATTATGCCGCTTCCCGCCACCCTTACCTCTAACGTTTGGGCCAACATGGCTCCAGAACAAATTGAGGATCAAATCCTGGACCTGGCCAAGAAGAATTACGAGGAAATGGAAGAGATTGTAGGCCAAGAACAGATGCGGCAACTTGAAAAACAGCTTATGCAGCGAGTGCTGGATATGCTGTGGGTGCGCCATTTAACAGCCCTCGATTCACTGCGAGAAGGGATTGGTTTGCGGGCTATTGGTCAACAAGACCCGTTGGTGGCATACAAAAAAGAAGCGTTTGAGATGTACGGCCAGCTTAGAGACACCATCAAACAAGAGGTTGTGCGGATGATTTATCACTCGCCCAGCGTAAAGCGAGAGACGCCTCAGCCGCGTAATATAAAAGCTGTGCATCCCAGCGCTATGGCCGCCGGTAAAGCGGAAACGCCGGGGGCTACCAAACAAGCGCCTATGCCGGTGCGCGTGCAAAAAACGTTGGGCCGTAACGATCCGTGTCATTGCGGCAGTGGCAAAAAATACAAACAATGCCATATGAAATCAGATTTGGGCGGCGGTAATGGTCAGACTATTCAGCAGAGGGCTGCGGGCAATAAATCTTCGGTTGGCGGCAGTAAGAATAAGGGCAAAAAAAAGAAACGATCCCGGGCGCGTAAACGCTAATTGAACAGAGTAAATTTGATAGTCGTTAAATCCTGTTGCAAAATATCGGCACTAATGATAAGATAAGGGCGGTTAACTTTTCCCTAATTTCCAGCGCCTTTGGGCTTAAAAATCAGCAATTTGATAGTGGTAGATTGCTGAGTTTTCTAAATTTATTGAGGAGGGTATGGCTTTGGCATCAACAAATGGAGATGATTATACGGCCCGCTTAATGGATGATATGGATCCCGTTTTGCTTGACTTTGTCAAAACAAAAGTAAACTCTTTTGTTAAGTGGGACCTGGTTAGATTTTTTCACGAAAATCCTCATACTACAGACACAGTTGAAAATATTGCCAAATACGCAGGCAGAAACGTAACCGCCGTAGAGCCGGAATTAGAAGAACTGGTTGAAAGCGGAATTATGCAAAAATCATTATTGGGCGACACGGCTGTTTTCTCCTTAGAAACTGACGAAGTGATGCATGCTTTGGTTGATAAATTTATTTTAGCTTGTGAAGATAGACATTTTAGGGTAAAGGCGGTTTATCATATCATTAGGGGAATGCGCTAATGGACAGGGTAAAAACGGGCATTAGCAGATTAGATGAGATGTTGGGAGGCGGCTTATTAAGGGAAACTGCTAACCTTGTAGAAGGCGCTCCGGGTACCGGAAAAACCACGCTGGGGATGCAGTTTATCTATAACGGCATTGTGCAAGAAAATGAACCGGGATTGATTATTACCTTTGAAGAGTTCCCAAAACAATATTATCACGATGCCAACGCTTTTGGTTGGGATTTTAGGGAACTGGAGAAAAAGGGGTTGCTGAAAGTAATCATGACCAGCCCCGAAGTAAGCCGGTTAGATATAGAAAGCGTGGGAGGCATGATTGAGGGGCATATAGATCGGATGGGGGTTCGGCGGGTGGTAGTTGATAGCATGAGCCACTTTTCTCGCTTAACTCAAGACCCTGTTGAACTGCGCAGCCTGGAGTTCAATTTTATTAATGCCCTTAAACGCGAAGGATTAACCTCTATATTAACCCGCGAAAGCCCTGTGTTACTGGGAGAATCTACTGAAGACTCAGATATTGGTTTTGTGGTTGATTCCTACCTCATACTGCGCTACGTTGAAATAGAATCGGCTATTCGCAAAGCTTTGCTGGTATTAAAAATGCGAGGCAGCGATCATGCTAAAGATATCCGGCAGTATGAAATCACCGAGCAAGGCATTGAGGTTCAATCCAGATTTGAAGGACAAGAGGGAATTTTAAGCGGCAGCCCGCGCCGGATGGCCGACTCGTTTGTTGAAGCCTTTGTAAAGAAATAGTAATACATCCTATTAATTGAATTGGAGAAAGTGATAAACTTGCTTAATAGTATATTTACTATCTACGTCTGGGGGATAGTCTGTATACTTTTATTTTTTCTATATGCGATTGCCCGATTTTATGAAGAAAAATCGGGCCGTCGTTCTCATTATATGCTTTTTCTGATACCGATTGTCCTGTTTGCCATTGCAGCGATTAGATATGCGTTGGTGGGGTCAGGTATAACAGGCGATTTTTTGGGAGATCTGATGCGTTGCATCGGAGGCGTTGTACTGGGAGGAACCGGAATCTTTCTATTAGGACTTATGATAGGCGGCCGTTCTTGAATTTAGAAATATCGTTACTAGGCACATTGGGTACCTTATCCATCATCTTCCTTTTTTATATTCTGGCCAGACTTTCAGAAAGACTTGGTTCAGTTGAAAGAATGTCTCCCCTTTATCGCTACTACTATGTAGCGATTATTTTCTTGGTATTTGGCTATGTTGTTCACCTGCTTGTAGTCAGAAGCAGTTTGACGCCTGAAAGTTTCTCCGATTGGCTTATTTCTACGTGGTTTTTGTTGTTGGCTTACCACTTGCCATTGGCTGTTGGCGTTACCATCGGTTTGGTAGTTACCTGGAGCTATTGGAGTTGGTTGGTAACAGAAACCAAAAATAGGCTGTACGTACCGTTCTGGATTATTCAATAACCGGAGATAAAAAGGAGATCTCCCGTATAGCGTAGGTAACGCCCTCTTTAATAGCCCAAACCAACAGAATTATCAGATTTGGCGCCAAATATCTGCCCATTCCGATAACCTGGGCTATGAATCCTTTTCTACCCACCTGAGGTGGGACATCCACCTCAGGTAGGACACACTCTTTTAGTTTGACAATAAAAGTTGTTTGAGTTTATATGACACCACCCAGCAGAGCCAAAGAAAAAAAAAGAAATATAAAACCGCGCGATCTCAGAACTACCCTTTTTAATATCCCAAAAATCGATTTACATCGCCATCTTGAAGGTAGCTTGCGTCTATCTACCCTGGCCGACATTGCCCATCAGCATGGAGTAGATTTGCCAAGCCTGAGCCTGGAAGAACTACGTCCCTATGTTCAGGTGGTAGACGATACGCCTGATTTTCAGGGGTTTTTGGCAAAGTTCACCCTGCTTCGCAGATTTTATTCCAGCCGAGAGGCTGTTGAGCGCATTGCCTATGAGGCCGTAGCCGACGCAGCCGCAGACAATGTACATTATCTTGAACTACGCATTAGCCCGGTTGCTCTGGCCCTTAACCAGGGCTTTAATTTTGAAGATGTTGTCGATTGGGTTATTTTGGCCGTCAATCGGGCGCAAGAGTATTATAATATTCAAGTACGCCTGATTGTGCTAACTAATCGACACGAACCCCAGTACGCCAATCAACTGGCAGAAATTGCTGTGGATAGAAAAGACCAGGGTATTGTTGCTTTAGACCTGGCCGGCGACGAGGTTAATTTTCCTGCGCTTGACAACTTTATAGAACCTTTCCAATGGGCCAAAAAGCAAGGACTTCATATAACCGTTCATGCCGCCGAAGTCGGACCGCCTATAAACGCCAAAGCGGCTGTTGAGCAACTGGGCGCCGAGCGAATTGGTCACGGTATTCGGGTGAGAGAAGATATAGCGGTGATGGACTTTATCAACAGGCAGCAAATCCCCTTAGAAATATGCCCCACCAGTAATTTGCAAACCGGCGCTCTTCCTAGATTAAGCCAACACCCTTTGTTTCCTTTTTACAAAATCGGTATTCCCGTTACCATCAATACCGATGACCCCTCTATATCAAACACCACCCTCACCGATGAGTTTTTAATGGCTACCGGGGGAGCGGGCGTGCCTTTTCGCGCTTTGTGCCAGATGATTCTTTACGCTGCCAAAGCCGCCTTTTTACCCGAACCGGAAAAAGCTCGCCTTGTGGACTGGTTTACTAAAGTCTTGAGCAAATATACATCCGGCGGTCTCTCCGGTTAATCTAACTACACAATTATCATCCCACAATGCTAACAATTAAAAAGAGGTGACTCCTTGCCCTATCTTCAAAACATAAAATACCATATTCTTGACGACGGAATCTGCTGGGTGGACGGTGGCGGCGCTTTTGGCCTTGTTCCCCGCGTTATATGGCAACAACTTATCCCCCCCGATGAAAACAACCGTATTCCCTTTTTGCTTAACTCTTTGCTCATTTACTCAGAGGGAAAAATCATTTTGGTCGACACGGGTTACGGCAGTAAATTAAGCGACAAAGAACGCCAAATTGTGGGTATAGAACGACCAAAAGGGGATCTATTGCAACAGTTATCGCGTATGGGGGTTCAAGCCGAGGACATTGATATTGTCATCAACACCCATCTCCACGCCGACCACTGCGGAGGAAATACCAGGTTTCAAGGCGACTCTCTGGTTCCCACCTTTCCAAAGGCTCAGTACTATGTCCAACGCCTTGAATGGGCCGATGCTATTGCGCCCAATGAGCGAACCCGCGCCACCTATCTGCCGAAGAATTACTTACCCCTACAAGAAAGCGGGCAACTCAACCTTATTAACGGCAATACCCGGGTTACAGGCGAGGTGCGGACCGCTATTGCGCGTGGGCACACACGGGCGCATCAAGTTGTCATTTTGGAGTCAAATGGCGAATCGGCAATTTTTGTTAGCGATATGACCACCCTATACTACCATTTTCAACGGTTGGCCTGGATTACCAGCTATGATGTTGAACCGCTGGAATCCATTGAAACCAAACGATACTGGCAACAGTGGGCCGTTGAACACGATGCACTTATCATCTTTCAACACGATACCCAAATACCAACCGGCAAACTCACATTAGTTGGAAAACACTTTAAAGTCGAGCCGGTCTCAATTTAACTCTGTTCCCACTCTTTAATGGAGGCCTTAATCAGCTCCCTGGCATCCTGGTCAATAACATCATCCGGGCTGCTATAAAATTCATCGTTCACCTGAATCCGAATCCCTCCGCCTGGATCGGACGTAATCTCTATTAGGGTGATGTTGGTTAGAGGGGAGTACCGTAATCTGGTTTGAACAATATCATTAATCTCTTCAGCCAGGTTAAGGGTAGGAACAGAGGGCGGTGGCGTTTCAGGCTTACTACGCTTAAAAAAGCCGAGGTTTTGCGGTTTTGGCTCTGGCTGGGGCGATTGCGCGTGTAAAGAGGCCAAAAAAGCCGCTTCAACTTCCGGCGGTGCTTTGGGAACAGGCGCAGGGCCAGATGCACCGGATTGCACTTTTTGGGGAGGCGCTATAGGCCGGGGCGTTTGCGTTACTTTTGGGGTATAGATAGATTTCATACCGGCATCTGTGACAATCACGCCATTGGTAAAAGCCAGCAGATGTGCCGCTAATTGAAGAACATATTGCCCAATTTTTTTATCGGTAATGTCAGCCAGCTTGGCGTAATGTTGCCCGGCAACTTCCACAATAAGTTGGCCCGATTGCGGATTGCGCAGCAAACGCAATAGTTCAACCGGCTCTGAGGATTGGGGCGGTTGTGGCCCGCCGGCAGGCTGGGGATTTAGTCTGTCGCCTATGTTAACGCTTTCTAACCCGGATGGCTTTTGTTCATTTAGCATTGTTACACTCTCCGCATTGGTTGTTTTGTCTAAAAGAGCCAAATTTAAGCTATCCTCAGAAGAAGAGGTTAATGGCGCTGAAGATAACGCAGGTGCGGGTGGGACGCTGATACCGGCTGCCGGAAACTCAGAAGCTGCCACCCCTTTGGCTATGGCTATTTTAGGCTGAACGTTATTTTCCGTATTTGATTTATTGGCGCGTCTTTTTAGAACGATAAAAATGTATGCCCCTGTCATGATTATCCCAATAACAAGTATAACCATTAATCCCAACAAGGCTTGTAGTGGGGCTTCGACAAGTAGTTGTTCCATCAGTTAAACTTTTACTCTCCGTAAAAAAGCGGCGCTTTCCTTAGGAATGGCCGGATTTATGAATATCCCGCTACCCAATTCAAAACCTGCCGTCCGGCTTAAGCGAGGCACAACAGTAACATACCAGTGCGTATAATCATTGCTTATTTCTTTTACCGGCGCTGTGCGAATAATTAAATTGTAAGCCGGGTCGCGCAAACCAATATACAGCCTGCGTAGCACGTCTCGTAACATTTTTGCCAGGTCGTCAAGTTCTTCTGACTGAGAATATAAAAAGCTAACGCTATGATTGCGGGGAAGAATCCACATATGGAAAGGCGAGGGGGCCGCATATAAAACAAAAGCTACAAAATGGTCATTTACAGCAACCAGGCGCTCCTGGCTTTTTAGTTCGTCTTGCATCATTGTGCAGTAGGCGCAGTCGCCGGTATCATCAAAGTAACGTCGAGTGACATCAATGCGGTTCCGAATGTTATTTGGCACAACCGGCAAACCGATAATCTGACTGTGGGGATGTTTGAGCGACGCGCCGGCCCGTTCGCCGTGATTCTTAAAATAGATAATTTGTTCAATTCGGGAGTCTTTACGGATACTCCACCCCCTATGATAAAATGTCTCCAGAAGAAGTTTTATCTCTTCCGGCGACATCAAGGCTAAGGTTGTATTGTGCCGGGGATTCTCCACAACCACCTCATGGTGACCTACGCCTGAAATTTTACGATGCACCCCCTTAAAAGTACGCGATAAATTTCCATCCTTTGAAAGGGCGGGATATCTATTATGGACCGCCCTGGTTTGCCAGGCTCCTTTAGCCGGAAAACATTCAATTTCAAGGTCAAGTTCTTCGTTTTTCGGGCAAAATGGGCAGTCAGGGTCGTAAAGGGTTTGGGTTTCAGTTATGGCCTGTTGGTGAGACTCAATGTAGTCGTCGGGCCGTTTGGCTCGCTCATCGGCAATAATTACCCATTCTTTAGTTACCATATTCTGCCTGAGTTCAGCCATAATTTGTTTTCCAAAATAGCAATGGATATTGTAAGTCAGCGTATCGCAATTGCCAAAATCATTTAACTCTCAATCTTTAGCAAGGTCAAAAATTCGCTAAGTATCATAGCCGTAGCCCCCCAAACCTTATGACCAAAAATCTCAAAAAAAGGGATTTCCCGCTCGCCAAAGTTTTCAAAATGCCAGGTTTCTTTTTTGCGGATGGTTGGATTTGCAAGCAGTCCAAGCGGGGCTTCAATGAGTTCGGCCACCTCTCTGGAGTTAAGCTGAAAAGTTGGACGGGTAGCGCTAAAAGCTACAAAAGGGTAGATGCAGAAATTGCTGGGAGGCGTGTACATGGATGATAGCTGCCCAATAACCTGCAATTTCTCCGGTAAAACGCCCACCTCTTCAGCGGTCTCGCGCAAGGCCGTTTTCTGTAAACTTTCTCCCGGTTCTCGCCGGCCTCCGGGAAATGAGATTTGACCGCTGTGCGCGCCGGGATACTCGGTGCGACGTGTGAGAGCAATATGTAACTCTGGCGTATCTGCATTGGCGGTGTGGGGATAGAGCAGAATAAGCACTCCGGCTTCGCGGCAGTGTTCTGGCTTGTCCCATCGGTTGAAATTGGTATTAGTGGGATTAGGCGCCATTTTAATCTGTCCCCTTTTGCCTGGCAACGGACCGGCCAGAACTTGTTTAATAGTTTCAATTGTAAATGTGGTTTGGTATTGTTCTCCCTTCACATTCCTTTTACCTCTGTAGCCATTTGTTCAAAAAAGTCAACCATAAAATGATGACGTTTTTTTGCCATTTGCCGGGCCGTGCCAGTGAAGAGTTTATCTTTAACATGACTCAATTTAAACCTGAACTCTTGTAAGGCGGTATGTTGGCCTGCCTCATCCTCGCGCCAGAGTGGCCGGTTAATGTGCCCTCCATAGGCAAAAGCGCGAGCTATCCCCACTGCCCCAATAGAGTCCAGCTTATCGGCATCGTATAGAATTTTGGCTTCCAGGGTTTGAGGCGGGGTATTTGACCGAAACCGATGGGTGGCAATGGCATGACAAACCGCGTCGACAAAATCTTTTGGTTGTCCCGTTGCGCCAAGAATCTCTTTGGCGCAACGCGCCCCTTCAATAGCATGGTCTTTGCCGGTGCGGTTTTGTTCTGGTCGGGCAATATCATGTAGCAAGGCAGCGGTGCGCAAAATATCCATATTTGCTCCCTCAATTTGGCCTATATGTTTGGCGTTGGCCAATACCCGCAATACATGATCAAAGTCGTGAGCGCTATCGTTTTCATAAAGCCGTTTAGCCTGGTCAATGGTTAGCAATAACCTGGTCCTCCATAATTTTGGCGCGTTCTTCTACCATTTCTTTAAAGCGGGCCATATTTTCTCTGGCGACTGCGGGGTCGCCTAATTGTTGCAGTACCAGGTCGGCCAGAATCTCGATAAAGATATTGGGCGGGCTGTACTCAATAAGAACCCGTATGGCCGTACTCTGTTTTCCGGCAGAGGTCAGATTAATTGTCCAAATGCTGTCTACATCTCCGGTGGTTCTGGTAATCAGCGTATCTTCGGTTTGTTCCAGCACCTCGCTCTTACCGCTAAAACCGAGCTTATTTATGGTGTAGCGCCACTCATAAGTCATCCCTGAGCCGCTACCTTGTACATTATCAATTGTGCCGGTTACAGTAGCCCATGACGGGATATTTTCGACATCGTTTAAGGCTTCCATAACAACTGCTATTGGAGCGTTAATAACACTGTTTTGTTCTACAAATGGCATGAGTTTACCTTTTCTCTATATAATAGGTTGATTTAATTAAGGGTGATTGGCGGCTTTTTAGCCTTAAAGCAACTACGATTATTATATCATAAAATGTGATATGTGGGGATAAAGACTTAAATCCAGAGCATTAAAAGAGATACAACAAAAGTGGAATGCCTCTCCAGGCTACAAGCGTACCTATGCCTAATCCCACTAAAATATCACCAAAATAATGAACGCCTACCGCCACCCGAGCCGAGGCTATGCTTAAAGTTAATACAACCAGTATCCAGCCCAAAAGTGGGTAAAAGAAGATTGCGCCAACAGACAAAGCGGCCATACGCGCCGAGTGCCCGGAAGGAAAGCTGTATAAATCGTATTGAAATGTTACAAACTCACCGGGTGGACGGGGACGTTCTCGCCGTATTAGGAATTTGATCAGGGTGACAATAACAATGGCAAAAAAAACAATCAGGGCTACAGATAAGGCGGCCCGGCGAAGGAACGGATTGGGCCAAAACCACCCCCCCAGGAAAACCAATCCCAGCCCGCCAAACACATATGGCCCATCGCCCAGATGAGCTACCAGCCTGGCCCATCGCCACCAGCCGGATGATGGGGGTAGGGTGAGGCGTTGGCTAAGTGTTGCGTCAAAAGTTAAAAGTTGTTTCACAAATCTCTGTTTGACAAGGGTAGGTTGGGTTGAGCAAAAATCATCTGTTAATCGGGCCTTTGTTGGGTTTTATTACCTGCTTTTAAGCATAATTTTGAGCGAAACCCAACGGTTTTTTGGACGAAGCGTCAGTGTTCACTCATTCAACCCAACCTACTATCAAAATTGTACGGTAGCAAGTCAGGCCGTTTCAACTTTACCTTTTTCCAAATAGCTCTTTATCATCTCGTATTGATGAAGTTTATCTACATCCATACCCAGTTCTGCAAAAGGAATGTCTACCGCTTCTCCATTGAGCTTGGCTTTAGCGGCGGCTTGCTTACCGGCTTCTTGAACTGTCATCAGTCGCAACAGAAATTTGATAATGAAACTAAACCCTATTAACCGAGCTTGTTCCAGGTAATTTTTGCGTGAGCCGGTTAAGGAACGGGCCAGGTCAATATTACCGGCGGCGGCAGCTACATCAACCAAGAGAATATCGCCCCCGGAATAGCGACCGTTCTTGAAGGGAACAAAGGTTCGTTTAGAGTTGGGAAAACGAGCTTCCATTGTCTTTTCCTCAACAACGGCGTAGTAAATATCTGCCTCTTGATTGCCGCAAGATTCAACAAAGCCTTGTATGCTCTCAGGGGTAATCAGGGGGATGTCTGATGAAACAAGCAGGAATTTGTTTACCAATGGATTAATTTCTTGAAGTTTGTACAAACCGGCAAAAATGTTGTCTACCAGACCGCCTACCGAATCGACAAAATGCAGTTGGTCATCTTCAAGATTCACTTCACCAGAAGTAAGACCAACAACCACAATATGATCGACCAATCCCGAAGCCCGTAACGCGCCAAGCACATAATTGACCATCGGGCGACCGCCCAACGGAACAAGCGCCTTTTTCTCAACGCCGGTCAACTGGAATAGTGGGTCCTCTGGTTTAAATGTTCCTCCGGCTGTTATTATGGCATCCATAAATTCTCTCCTTTGCTTATAGCTAGTACACGGCGGCGTAAATCCTTCGGTAGTTTATGGAGTGAAAAAGTGCACTTTTTCACTCCATAAACTAAGCAACGCGCTGCTTGTAACTACCGAAAGACTTCCGCCAAGCTGTACTAGTCAGCTAGTCAGCCTGTCAGCTAAAAGCTGAAATGCTAAAATCTACTTGCCTGTTAAATACCCTTCGGCTTTTAGCCAGGTTTCTGTGCGACGCATCCCCTCCTCAAAATCCACTTTTGGCTCCCAGCCAAGCAAGGCGCGCGCTTTTTGGTTACTAAAGCTGTTGTTGCTGCGGAGCGCCTTAACTGCCCCCCGATTAAGGCTGGTCGTTTTGCCTTTAAGGGTTGCCTTGACCTCATTTGAGTAGCCAATAAGCCAGGCCAGGGCAAAGGGCGCTGATGGAAAGGAGTCGACATTGAGCATACGGCCATAGGCTCCAAAAAAATCACGCCACGGAACGGGCGTGCCGTCGGTTAAATTAATGGCTTCGCCAACGGCGTCTTCAACTTTGGCGCACAAAATCAGGCCGTCGACCAGGTTGTCGATGTAAATAGGTTTGCACAGATGGCGGCCGCCGTCAATCAAAATCATCTTGCCTGCTTTAATAACCTCTATGGGGCGGATGGTAAATTGATTTGAACCGGGGCCGTATACCTGCGACGCCCGCGCCGATATTGCCGGAAATCCTTGCTCTCGGTACGCCTTAAAAACCACCTCTTCAGCCGCTACCTTCGAGTCGCCATAGAGGTTGCCGCGCAGGCGAGTTGGCGTTTGCTCATCAATGTTGTGCTGCTGCAACGAGCCGTAAACGGCGCAGGAACTGAGGTGTACAAATCTCTCCACGCTTCCGGCAGCCAGGGCTGCATCGACAATATTTTGTGTACCCGTCACGTTGACGGCCCACACTTGCTCTTTGCTCCCCTGCTCGCCAACCCAGGCGGCGGCGTGAAAAATAAGCCGGCAACCGGCTACCGCCAAGCGCAACGAGGCCGGGTCGGTGATGTCGCCGGGCGCAATTTCTATACCCAACCCGGCCAACCGCTCCCCCTTTTCCGGGTTGCGGGCCAGCGCCCGAACTTGCACGCCTTCTTCGGCGGCCAACCGTTCAGCCAAACGGCTGCCGATAAAACCGGTTGCGCCGGTAATGAGGACTCGTTTGCCATTTAATTCCATATGCAACAACCCAGACCTGCGAGGTTGGGCAAACAAGTTGAGCAAACAAGTTTGCCAAAACCTGACAGGTTTTCATTATACTCCGCCGCCTAATAAGGAACAAGAATCAAATAACTTTTCCATTTGTGGAGCCGGTGAAGCTCAATCAATCTCGTAAAATATGCTACGCATATTCAGAAACACAAGCAAACAGGTTGACACATTCATCGGGCAGCGCGGACAGAAAAAACACACAATGCGTAAAATGGGCTATCCACTTAAGGCGAGACACGATGGTTACGGTTATTCAACCGTAACCCGCCCTACGCCGACTTAAGTCGGCAAAATACCGGTCGCGGTTTTAAAACCGCGACCATCACTGTCGCGGCTTAAGTTGGTAGTCGTAAAATGAAATAAAAAAGACCCGACCATTGAAGTCGGGTCTTTTTGAATCAGAATTGAGGTAAGCTTGCCATATTCTACTCATCAACGACCTAGCGCAGCCAGCATATCTTCTACGCAGGTGAACTTGAGTCGGGGTCGGCCCAACTCTTTCCCTCTGGCGACTTCTATTTCATCCAGTTTGAGCCAGTCGGCGTAAGAAAAGAAATTGGGCTGGCGTTCTTGGACAAGTTTTTCTACAGCTTCAACTGCGGGGTCTGCGGGGGTTAACGTTAACCCTTTGGCCAGGTCTTTAAGCATGCAGGTTACGGTTTCCAGCGCATCAGGCTTGTTGGTGCCAATGACCCCACTGGGACCACGCTTAATCCACCCGGCGGTGTACTCGCCAACTACGGGCTGCTGTGTGTCGGGATTTAATACCCGCCCCGTTTGGTTAAGGATAACGCCCCAACTATCATTAAAGGGTACGCCGGGCAAAGGTTTGCCCCGGTAGCCAACGGAGCGAAAGACCAGTCCAACCGATATTTCTTCAAATTGGTCAGTGGCTCTGGGGCGGAGCGTGCCGGCTTCGGTGGCGTAGAGTTCGTTTCTAACCAGACGCATCGCCGTTACCCCGTCTTCTTCATTGCCTATAAGTTCAACGGGCGAAACCAGAAAACGCATGGTGAGTTTGCGCCGTTTTCCGGCAGGCTCACGCGAGGCGTACTCCTGCAAAATTTCAACATTTTTCATCATCGCCCGGTCCTGGCCGGCTTCTAGCGCAGCTTTGCTAAGCGAGTCGAGCTTGGCCTCTTCCGGCAAAACGCTAATATCGGCATCGGCCAGTTCGCCCAACTCTTTAATTTCAGGATTGGTGAATTTAGCCTGGGCCGGACCGCGTCGCCCAAGAATGTAGATTTCTTTGATGGCGCTTTGACTCAGCGCTTCCAGGGCATAATCGGCTATGTCGGTTTTAGCCAACTCTTCAGGGGCGCTGCTCAAAATCCGAGCTACGTCCATAGCCACGTTGCCGATGCCCACTACCGCCACGCTTTCCTGGGACAGGTCAAAGCGGTAGTCGCGGTAATCGGGGTGGCCGTTGTACCAGGCCACAAACTCGGTGGCCGGATGGCTGCCCGGCAGGTCTTCGCCGGGGATGCCCATTTTTCGGTCGGATTGCGCGCCGGTGGTATAGATTATCTGGTGATAATGCCGGCGCAGGTCTTCCAACATAATATCTTTACCAAGTTCAACGTAGCCATAAAAACGAAATTTAGGGCGACCGGCGGTTCTATTAAAGGCTTTGGTCACGGATTTTATTTTTTGATGGTCGGGCGCCACGCCAAGTCGCACCAGCCCAAATGGGGTGGGCAGGCGGTCAAACATGTCGACTTCTACAACCACGTCCTTTTGTTTAAAGAGGTGGTCGGCAGTATAAAAGCCGGTTGGCCCTGCGCCAATAATTGCTACACGCAAAGGATTGGTTTCACTTCCTGGTTGAGACATCGACTTCTCCTTGTTATCAGACAAAAAACTTAGGCTTCGTCGGCTAAAATTTGCGTGCGGAGCGTGTCGACCTCACCCTCAAAAATGTTTCGCTCGGCTTTGACAACATCTCCCAGGGTTACAATACCTATAAGGGTTCCCTGGCTATCTACAATTGGCAAATGCCGAATTCGCTTCTCGGTCATTGTGTTGGTTACGGCCTTTAGCTCATCCTGGCGAATTCCGGTGATGACATTTTTAGTCATCACCTCATTTACAGGTATTGAGAACAGATCCTCATTTTTAGCGGCCAAACGGGCAATATCTCGTTCTGAGATAATGCCGATTGGCTTGTTGGCCTGGTTTACAACAACCAGCGCGCCAAAATTATGCCTGGCCAGAGTAGCCAGAGCATCCCTGATGGTTTGGTGAGGGTCAATGGTCACTACATTAGCCCCTTTGGTAGCTAAGAGCGTGTTTCTTAAATCGTGTGGGCCAGACCGCAGAGGTTTCTGAAGCCGGTTTTAACTGTAAGTCAGGTTCATAACCGGGGCAAATTCGCTTAAAAATGTCTCGCAAAAAACCTCTGCGGTCTTTAAGAAACACG
>JAJRVO010000414.1 GCA_024277275.1 Chloroflexota bacterium | reverse complement strand
TTCGGCGGCGATATCGGCCAGAGTACGGTCATCTGATTCTCGCAACTCGGCCAGCAACTCTTGCGGGGTTATTCCGATAGTTTCGGCGGCTACGCCCAGTAACTCTCGTCCGGCCTGTTGTTGATTGTCCCGCCGGTTGCGAAATTGGGCCGGTAGCGGTGAGTTGACGGCTTCGGTTACTTTTTCTTCGATGGTCGCCAGTCGTTCGTCCGCTTCTTCCTGCGTCATTTTGCCTTCGGCCACGGCTTCGGCCAGTCTCTCGGAAGCTTTGTCCATCGCAGCATTGATGATGCTCTCCGCGCTCACCCCGTGTTCGGCAGCGATGCCGGCCAGGGTGCGGTCGTCCGCTTCTCGCAACTCGGCCAGCAACTCTTGCGGGGTTATTCCGATGGTTTCAGCGGCTACGGTCAGCAACTCTCGCCCGCGTTGTGGGCCACGCTGACCGTCGGGACGACCATCAGGGACTTGGGCCATTGCCGGAGGGGCCATAAAAATTATAGCGGCCAGTATTGCTGCAAATAGACCTGTAAAAAATTTCCACTGTTTAGCGTTCATTAGTAAACTCCTTGTCGATAAATGTTAATGAATTAGATTGATTTCTTTAGTCAACAGTATAGAGAACAGATGTAACCTAAAGACAGTGAATTTGTAAAAAATTTGTAAAAATGTTAGCGGCATAACTTGATTGTCAGTGAAGAATAGATGTGATACAATGAATAAAATCAGGCAGCGTTGCCCAACCCAATTTACATTATTGATGGGCTTTGTAACTATTCAGCTATTCCATTCAAAGTTACTGATATGATAGTAATTTGTAATTAGTAATTGGTTATTGGGCCTAATTACTATTTACTAATTACCACTTAAGCAGCAAGTGCGTGTTCAAGCTGAACAGTTACTAGCCTTTTACTTATCGCTACGCGGCCTGTCCAGGCGGCGTTTTGCGTTTAAAATTCGGCGCCGGTTAGAAAGCGAGTCACAATTGGATCAAGTATCCTGGCCTCTGTGCGTTTGTTCTTCAGCGCTCTTTTTAGGCGTTGGCGCTGTAATTGTTGTTGGGTATAGAGCGTTTTCTACGGAAGAGTGCATTCATTGCGGTAAAGAGATGGGGTATAATTTTAAGGAAGAGTTTGCGCGCTCGTCCCCGGACGTCGATTATGATATCTACATAAAATATCGCGTCTGTAAATCTTGCGGCGTACGCTCGCAGATGAACGAGATCAAAAAGCCGAGAAAGCGTAATAGGTGAAGTATGACACACAAGGAACACAGCAATATGGCTATTGAACCCCCTTCTCCCAAGTGGAACCCAACCACTAAGATATTTGTGGCTGTTTTTGTGTTTGTACTGATTAGTTTGGCCTTGTGGCGCTTCTCAACGCTCATTGGTCCTCTGGTCATTGCCGGTATGATTGCTTATGTTTTCAATCCCCTGATTGTTTTTATCGACCGGCACAGCCCCTTGAGCCGAGGGGTGGCAATTGCCATAGTTTATGTCATTGTTGCTTTTGTTGTATTGGCCGCGCTGGTTGTTGCCAGTGTAACCATTACCCAACAGGCGCTTGGTCTGGTAGAAGTGGTACGAGAACTGGTTGAAACCGGGCCAGATTACTTTAATGACTGGCTCAATCAACCCTTCCAGATTGGCACAAGGACTTTCCAATTGAGCCAACTTAATATGGATCTGGCTCAAGTTTCGCAACAACTGTTCTCGGCTATTCAGCCCATTTTAAGCCGGAGCGGTCAGTTTGTTGGCCAGGCGGCCTCGACCACGGTTAATTGGATTGGCTGGGCAATTATCATCTACGTGTTATCCATATACTTTGCTATAGATTTACCGCGTGTTCGCGGCCTCATTGGCGACGCTGCCCAACAGCCGGGCTACCGGCGAGATGTGGAAAAACTACTGCGCAGGTTTGGCAATATTTGGAGCGGCTACTTTCGGGGACAAACAATCCTGGCCGTCATTATGGCCGTGCTTTTTACCGTTACACTGATGCTTTTGGGGGTTCGATTTGCCCTGGTTTTGGGTATCCTGGCCGGTGTGCTAGATTTTATCCCCTTCATTGGCCCCTTTATTGTGGTTAGTTTATCGGCATTGGTGGCTGTGTTACAGGGGGGTAATTGGCTGGGTTGGAATCCACTTTGGTTTGGCGCATTGGTTCTGCTGACCGGGCTGCTGCTGCAACAAATTGAAGGAAACTGGCTCAATCCGCGCATTGTGGGCGGCGCGCTTGGCCTGCATCCTATTTTGGTGATGGTTGGTGCGCTGATGGGGGGTATCCTGGGCGGCGTGTTGGGGATTATGCTGGCCGCCCCGGTAATGGCGACGGTCAAACTACTGGGCAAGTATACCTGGCGAAAAATGTTTGACCTCGATCCTTTCCCGGAACCGCCCCCCGAAACGGAAACTGAACCCATCCTGCCCAAGCTGAAACTTCTCTTGAGCCGGGGGTTGGCCTGGCTCCGGTAAAGCAAGCGTGGCGCAGAGCGCCTTATGCATTTATAACCTTTCTTTTGCTCTAGCCGGGTCCGTGACCCGGCGATTCAGGGGCTAAGACGCCGGTCGCGGACCAGCTTTGAGCTAGAGAAGACCGCAAGCATTAACCGGGCGTAGCCGTCGGAGTGGGGGTAGGGACTGTAGTTGGTGAGGGTGAGGGAGTAAAAGTAGGCGTAGCCGTTGGCGTGGCAGTGGGGGTAGGTGTGGCTGTCGGCGTAGCCGTGGGGGTGGGCGTGGGGGTGGGCCGGTCATTGTCTGTGATGACCAGCGTGGCCGGGTTGTTGCCGCCGGTAACGGCGTTGGCAGGGTTGGATAGGGTTAGCGTCACCGTCTCGTCATCCTCAATAAGCAAATCGTCTGAGATTGAAACGGTAAAACTCTCGCGGGTATCACCAGGGGCAAATGTTAGCGTGCCGGCGGCAGTTGTGTATACTGCCAACGGCCATAAAGTAACATTTTTATGGGACACAGATGAACACAGATTTCACAGATTTTTGTTTAATTTTTTACCATAATCTGTGTTTATCTGCGAAAATCTGTGTCCTATTCTCTGGCTTTCAGAATGTTAC
>JAJRVO010000413.1 GCA_024277275.1 Chloroflexota bacterium | reverse complement strand
TAGAGATGGTGATGCCGGGAGACAATGTGGAGTTGGGAGTAGAGTTGATAGTGCCGGTGGCGTTAGAAGAAGGGTCAAAGTTTGCCATTAGAGAAGGTGGACGAACCGTTGGCGCCGGATTTATCACTCAAATTGTTGAGTAGGATTAATCTGTGGCTGCTGTTGCGGCAAAGGCCCTGCCTGGCAGGGGGCAAGCAGCAGCCACAAATTATCTGTCGGAGCAGATATGGCCAAACATAGAATAAGAATTCGTCTAAAAGCGTATGATCATCGGGTATTGGATCAGTCCGTGCGGCAAATTGTTGATACGGCTGAACGAACTGGGGCTGTTGTTGTAGGGCCAGTTCCGCTCCCTACCAAGATTGAGAAGTTTACTGTATTGCGGTCGCCTTTTATCGATAAGGACTCTCGTGAGCAATTTGAAATTAGAACTCATAAGCGCCTGATTGATGTAGTAGACCCTCAATCTAAAACAATTGACGCCCTGGTTCGGCTTAATTTGCCGGCTGGGGTAGATGTAGAGATTAAATAATTGAGGCAGACGCATAATCAGGTGTAGAGCGCCGATGATGGTTTAAGGGCACAATCTTGAGGATTTAGTAATAATACTCAAGTAAAATCTCTGAAAAGGGACTTACACCTGACGAGACCTCTACAACTATTGTCGAGTAGTAGATTCAAGACAATAAGAAAGGGGAAGAGGTTTAGGAATGATGGGGTAGTTATTGGTTAGAGACGGTAAGTTTGTAATCAAGTAAGCCCACAGTTCCTGAATCCAAGGTTATGATGAAGGGAATTCTTGGTAAAAAAGTAGGTATGACCCAGATTTTTGACGATAATGGTGTTGTAATTCCAGTTACCCTTATCGAAGCTGGGCCTTGTTATGTAACACAGAAAAAAACCCAGGAAAAAGATGGCTACAATGCTGTTCAGTTAGGTTTTGGCGAAGCTCGTGAAAATGGCTTGAATAAACCGATGGCGGGTCATCTTGAAAAAGCAAAAGCGCCGGCAATAAAGTATTTGCGCGAGTTCCAGGTAGCTGATCCTAACGATTATGAAGAGGGACAGGAAATAGACGTCTCTATCTTTAAAGTTGGGGATAAGGTGGACGTAACCGGTACCAGCAAAGGTAAAGGTTTTGCCGGGGCTGTTAAGCGTCACCATTTTAGGGGGGGGCCTAAAACCCACGGCCAATCTGACCGTTGGCGAGCGACCGGCTCTGTTGGGGCCGGTTCTACACCGGGCCGAGTCTTCAAAGGGAAGCGTATGCCTGGACAGATGGGGCATGAGCGTGTGACTGTGCAAAATCTCAAGGTTGCCCTGGTTGATCCTGATAAAAATATTCTGGCTGTCAGAGGCGCCGTACCCGGTGGTAAAAACGGGCTAATTATCATCAACGAAGCCAGAAAGAACTGACGGAAACTTGAGGATTGAGTAATGAAAGTAGACGTTAAAAATTTTGATGGACAAACAGTAGAAGAAATCGAGCTTCGGAATGATGTGTTTGGTATTGAGCCTAATACAGCCGTGATGCATCAAGCCCTGGTTAGACAGCAGGCCAATGCTCGTTTGGGAACGCACAAGACAAAATCACGCGGTGAAATTAAAGCAACAACGGCCAAGTGGTATCGTCAAAAAGGCACCGGACGGGCGCGTCACGGCGCTCGGACAGCGCCTATCTTTGTGGGCGGGGGAGTGGCTCACGGGCCAAAACCGCGTGATTACACCCAAAAAATGCCCCGTAAAATGCGACGGCTGGCGTTGCGTTCCGCTTTGTCTGTAAAGGCGGCCGCCAAAGAGATTATTGTTTTGGATGAACTGACCTTTGAAGATTTCAAAACAATAGAAGCGTTAGACCTTTTAGACAACCTTGAAGTTGAAGGTAGTAGCGTTATTATTCTGTTGCCTGAGCATAACGAGAACGTAGAAAAAAGCGTTAGGAATCTGACAGACGTAAAAACGCTGCACGCCAATTATCTAAACATTCGCGATCTTTTAGGGTCTGATTTTATTATTATGCCTAAAGAAGCTTTGCCGGTTATTGAAGGGTTTTTAGCGCAGGAGTAAGGATAAAAGGCCCATTTTGGCCGTGGAGATATTCTCATGGAAATGAATCCCTATAAAATTATTGTCCGCCCCGTGATTACAGAAAAAAGTAACCTTGCCGCTGAATTTGGGCAGTATACCTTCCTTGTGGATAGACGAGCTAATAAAGTGCAGATAGCCGAGGCAATATCCTACATTTTTGATGTTGACGTTATCAAAGTAAGGGTTATGAATAGACCGGCCAAGTTTGGACGCTGGGGTCGTAAACGCGTTAAACGCCAACCGGCAGAGAAAAAAGCAATTGTTACTTTGCCGCCGGGTCAAAGAATTGAAGCCTTTGAAGGAATCTAAAGCGTACAGTCTTTAGATTAGGCTGCAAGCGGAGAAAACAACTATGCCAGTAAAAGTTTTTAAGCCAACTTCGCCCGGTCGCCGGGGAATGTCGGTATCAACATTTGAAGAAATTACCTTTATTGGGCCTGAGAAGAGTCTGTTGGCTCCTCTCAAGAAAAAAGCAGGGCGTAATAACCAGGGGCGCATCACGGTTCGACACAGTGGCGGCGGTCATAAGCGACGCTATAGAATTATTGATTTTAAGCGCAACAAGTATGGTGTCCCGGCAACTGTTACCACTATTGAGTATGATCCCAACCGGACAGCCCGTATTGCTTTATTAATGTATGCCGATGGCGAGAGACGATACATTTTGGCCCCCGATGGTCTAAAAGTAGGCGACAAGTTAATGTCTGGTCCTGAAGCGGAAATTAGGGTGGGCAATGCTTTACCCATTTACCGCATCCCGTTGGGGACGCAGTTGCATAATATTGAGTTGCAGCCCGGCAAAGGCGGCCAACTGGTTCGCTCTGCCGGTACATCGGCTCAGTTATTAGCAAAAGAAGGGGCATACGCGCATGTTCGTTTGCCTAGTGGCGAAGTGCGTTTAATTAGTCAAAACTGTTTGGCTACAATTGGACAAGTTGGCAATACAGAACACAGCAACCTTACAATAGGTAAGGCTGGTCGTAAACGGTGGATGGGGATTCGCCCTACGGTACGCGGTTCGGCAATGGATCCCAACAGCCACCCTCACGGCGGCGGCGAAGGGTCTTCGCCAATAGGTATGCCCGGACCCAAAACACCCTGGGGCAAACCCACGCTTGGCGCAAAAACGCGCCGGAACAAACGAACCGACAAGTATATAGTTCGTCGTCGGCGCAAGAAGCGACGATAAGGAAGGGATACTCAATGACACGTTCTTTGAAAAAAGGGCCTTTTGTTCAGCCTAAATTGCTCAAAAGAATAGAGACGATGAATGCAGCCGGTGAAAAACGGGTAATTCGTACCTGGTCACGGGCCAGCACCATTTTCCCGCAAATGGTTGGGCACACCATTGCCGTTCATGACGGTCGCCGGCATGTGCCAATTTATATTACTGAAAATATGGTTGGACATCGTTTGGGCGAGTTTGTACCGACCCGCTATTTTCGGGGGCATATTGTTAAAGAGAGGCGGGCACGCTAGGTGGTCAGTAGGTAGTGAGCAGTGGGTAGTGAGCAGTAATCATCAATTGCTGAACACTGATTACTGACCACTATCCACTACCCACTATCCACTGATAACAGTGACGAGGGTAATTAAAATGGCAGATTTTCAAATAAGAGCAGTAAGTAAATACATTATGGGAGCGCCCATAAAAATGCGCCGGGTAGTCAATAGCGTGCGAGGGATGCGGGCTGTGGATGCCCTGGAGACGTTAGCTCTGTTGCCGCAAGCTGCCGCGGTTCCTGTATATAAAACTGTTAAGAGCGCCCTGGCAAATGCCGACGAAAATTATCACCTTGATAAAGACGATATGATAATTGCCGAAATTCGGATTGATGAGGGACCCCGTTTGCGTCGCGCTCGTTATGGAGCGCGGGGACGGTTTAAGCCCATTAAAAAGCGATTGTCTCACATTACTGTTGTGTTGCAAGAAGACACAGATTATTATGACGATGAAGAGGAATAACGGTTAACAATACCGTAAAAAATCCTCTGCCTGCTACTTTTGGTAAATGTTGGCTGAGAAAACCTCCAAAGCGAGGTAGTTAAGGAGATTGCAATTTGGGTCGCAAAGTTCATCCCATAGGATTTAGGTTAGGAATTGTTCAAGAACATCGCGCTCGCTGGTTTGCAGATGGGGCCGAGTATCGTGATTTATTAAAAGAGGACCTGGCTGTCCGTAAGCTGGTTGCTACCTCGCATGATCGAGGCTCTATTGCAGAGGTTGAGATTGAGCGTTTGCCTGCCGCCAAACAAGTGTCGGTAAAAATTCACACCTCTAAGCCGGGCGTTATTATTGGCCGAAAGGGCGCTTCTGTTAATCAACTCCGCAAAGAGTTGGAAGCCTTGACCAAGAAAAAGGTGCATATTGATGTTCTTGAAGTTGATAATCCCGATCTCAATGCTTTTCTAATTGGTGAAAGTATTGCCTTGCAGCTTGAACGTCGGATTTCGCACAAGCGGGCTATGAAGCAGGCAGTAAAAAGAGCAATAAGGGCCGGGGCACAGGGCATTATGATTACTTGCAGTGGACGCTTGAGCGGCGCAGATATGGCTCGGCGCGAGACTCAACGCGAGGGACAGGTTCCGCGTCATACCCTGCGGGCTGATATTGACTATGCCAATGTTGAGGCTCTAACAACCTTTAGCAAGATAGGGATTAAGGTATGGGTTTATAAAGGGGAAATTTTGCCCAAACCCAAAGAAGAAGCCCCCATGGGCGCTTATGTTTCGCCGTAATTAAACAGAATTTGTCTCATCCCAATAATGGTGTGTTGAGATTAAAGAGGGTTGTATTATGTTAATGCCTAAACGTGTCAAATATAGAAAGCAAATGCGAGGCCGGATGAAGGGCAAAGCTTCGCGGGGGGCCGAGATAGCCTTTGGCGAGTATGCCCTGCAAGCATTAGAACCTTGCTGGATGACCAGCCGTCAAATTGAAGCAGCGCGTCGAGCTATTGTACGTTATGTTCGCCGGGGTGGAAAGTTGTGGATTAGAGTCTTTACCGATAAACCGGTTACGGCCAAGCCTGCTGAAACCCGGATGGGAAGCGGCAAGGGGTCGGTTGATCACTGGGTGGCTGTAGTGAAGCCGGGTCGAATTCTTTTTGAGATTACCGGCGTTCCAGAAGAAGCCGCTAAAGAAGCTATGCGTTTGGCCTCTCACAAGCTGCCTATTAAAACGCAATTTGTGCGAAGATCCCAATAGGAGCGTTAGGTATGCAAGCATTTGAGATTAGAAACTTGTCTGATGATGAGATCAAAACAAAATTAGAAGAGTCCTACGAAGAGCTTTTTAATTTGCGTTTTCAACTGACGGTTGGTCAGGCCAGGGACACAAATCAGCTCTCAGCAGTTAAAAAGGATGTTGCTCGTCTTAAAACCGTTTTAAGAGAGCGCCAACTGAGTGCATAACGAGGGCGCTTTTGTGCCACACATTAGGAGCTAGAAATAGATGGCTAGAGAACGACGTAAAGTTTTGGTGGGTCGCGTAACCAGCGATAAAATGGACAAAACCATTGTTGTCCAAATAGAGCGATTAAAGCGCCATGCTCTGTATGGTAAAGTGATACGTTTTCACAACAAATACAAGGTCCACGACGAGCAGAATAGCGCTAAAATTGGCGATACGGTTAAGATTATTGAGGCTATGCCCACAAGTAAAGAAAAGCGATGGGCATTGGTGGAAATATTAGATAAATCGGCTTTGTAGGACAAGCTAACGGCGATCATGCCGCAATTGCCGGTTGTACTACAGCCGCCGGTTGTACTACAGCCGCCGGTTGTACTACAGCCGCCGATTGTACCGCAATCGCCGATTGTGCCGCAATCGCCTTGTCCGGGCTATATCCCAAAAAGTTGTGGAGTAATTTGTTATGATACAGCAAGAAAGCCGTCTGAAAGTGGCGGACAATAGTGGAGCTAAAGAAATTCTGTGCATTAAGGTTTTAGGCGGTTCCAGGCGTCGTTACGCTGGGGTAGGAGACATTATTGTAGCTTCTGTTAAGCAAGCCGCCCCTCAGAGCGCAGTTAAAAAAGGTTCTATTATAAGAGCGGTTATAGTCCGTACCGCCAAGGAAATAAGCCGGTCTGACGGCTCGTACATAAGGTTTGATGATAATGCAGCCGTTATCCTGGATGGCGAGACTAAAGGACCGCGCGGTACCCGAATTTTTGGTCCGGTTGCCCGTGAATTGCGCGAAAAGGGCTTTATGAGAATTGTTTCTCTTGCCCCAGAGGTACTTTAACTCAGTTTATGTCACTTTGTAGGACAATGAGGGCGCTATGCCGGCGTCAATTTGTTCTACGTGACTTGAGGAAATTATAACTATGGAAAGAATTAAAAAAGGCGATACCGTTCAGGTAATCACAGGAAATGAAATTGGCGCTCGCGGCGAGGTAGACCGGGTGATACGCGGTTGGCATGTAAACCGCTACAATGAGCGTGGTACTCGTAACCCTGATGGTAATAAAGTTATTATTAGAGGGGTTAACATTCGCAAAAAGCATCAACGACCCGTTAGCCAAACCCGTACTCAAACTGGTATTATTGATATGGAACTCCCTATTCACCTTTCAAATGTAATGTTGGTTTGCCCAAGTTGTGACGAGGCGGTTAGAGTGCGTTTTGATATTGTAGACGACAAAAAGGTGCGCGTTTGCAAACGCTGCGATGCGCCCATTGATAATGTTTAACGCTCTGTAACAGGTGAGGAAAAAATATGCCCAGGCTTAAAGACAGATATCAAGAAGAAATTGTTCCGGCAATGGTTAAAGAGTTTGATTACTCTAACGTTAACCAGGCGCCGCGTGTGTCCAAAATTGTGGTTAATGTGGGGTTGGGTGAAGCGCTGCAAAATGCCAAAGCCCTGGAGAGAACCACAGAAGATATTATGACCATTACCGGCCAACGACCTGTCATTACCCGCGCAAAAAAGTCAATTGCTGTCTTTAGATTGCGCGAAGGCAACCCTATTGGAGCCAAGGTTACGCTGCGCGGTAACCGTATGTGGGATTTTTTAGACAGGTTGGTTAATATTTCTCTGGCTCGCCAGCGCGACTTTCGAGGCGTTTCGCCTGATAGCTTTGATGGACGCGGCAACTATACTGTGGGATTGTCGGAGCAGTTGGTTTGGCCGGAGATTAATTATGATAAAATTGATAAAATCCGTGGAATGGAAATTAGCATTGTCACCACGGCTAAAAATGATGAAGAAGGTCGCCGGTTGTTAGCTTTAATGGGAATGCCTTTTAAGAGGAGATAATATATGGCAAAGAAATGCATGATGGTCCGAGAAGAGCGTAGAAAGTTTGCGGTAAGAGTCCGTAATCGCTGTAGTCAATGCGGACGCCCCAGAGCGTATATGCGTCGTTTTGGCCTGTGCCGTATCTGTTTTCGCAAACTAGCTAACGAGGGTAAAATCCCCGGCGTTGTTAAATCAAGCTGGTAAGGACTTAGGATTTTACAACTTCCCCATTTACAATTAAATTGCTCAGGATTTTAAGCTCTATTGTGGAAGTTAATTAATTCCTAATTCTAAGTTATTAAGTACAAACTAGCGTAGTTACAAAGTTGCTATTTAAAGAGGAAATTGGATGAACGTAACAGATCCCGTCGCCGATATGTTAACTCGCATTAGAAACGCCGGTATGGCCAGCCATCCGCAGGCGGCTATGCCTACCTCTAAATTGCGAGAGGCCATTGCTAAAATATTGAAAGAAGAGGGATTTATTCAGGATTTTGAAGTTTTGCCTGGTAAATTTGCCTCATTGTTGATACACCTTAAATATACGCGTGAACGCCGTCCTCGGCCTGTTATTGCAGGTTTGCAACGTGTTAGCAAACCTGGTCGACGCAGTTATGTGGGCAAGCAGGATATCCCCTGGGTTAGAAGCGGCTTAGGTGTTGCTATTATATCTACCTCGAAGGGGGTAATGACAGGCGACCAGGCGCGCCGGTTAGGCGTAGGCGGCGAGCTTCTCTGTTACGTTTGGTAACGCGAATGTTACTGGTAACACGTCGCCAGGTGAACAAATGGTTGTTAAGGGGCCGCCTATGAAGCGGGGCTTCACACGCACCTGATGAAACCCAACAGCAGGGGTGCAAGGGTGCAGCGGTGCAGGGGTGATTTTTGTTCATTGCTCATTGTTAATTGTTCATTGGTTTCATAGGAGGAACGATGTCGAGAATAGGTAAGTTGCCCATTCCTGTTCCGCAAGGGGTAACGGTAAACATCAAAAAAAATCTGGTAACGGTTAAAGGCCCTAAAGGGGAGTTAAGTAAAGACCTGCCGCCAGAGATTAATTTAAAGCAGGAAGATGGTCAGATTGTTGCCACTCGCAATAGCGATCATCGTATTCACCGGGCCAAGCATGGCCTGACACGCGCCTTGCTTAACAACATGGTTGTTGGCGTTAACGAGGGGTTTAAGCGCGAGTTGCAAATTGAGGGTGTTGGGTACAGGGCTGTATTGGAAGGCAGTAACCTTATCTTAAACGTGGGCTACTCTCACCCGGTAGTTATTGAGCCGCCCCAAAACACCAGTTTTGAGGTGCTTGATAAAGGGGGACGCCGGATTATTGTGTCTGGTATTGATAAGGAAGTTGTTGGCGAAATTGCGGCTCGTATACGTCGCGTCCGTCCCCCCGAGCCTTATAAGGGCAAAGGAATTCGGTATGCCGGTGAACATATCCGGCGCAAGGCCGGTAAAGCCGGCAAGGTTAAGTAAGCGTAGATTTAAATTTTAGGAAGTGAACGATAACTATGGGAAAAACTAATCCTATTTATCTTGCCAGAAAGCGCCGTCATACGCGCGTAAGAAAACACGTTTCCGGCACGTCTGAACGCCCTCGCTTGAATGTGTTTAGAAGCCTGAACCATATTTATGCCCAGGTTATTGATGATACGCAGAGCATGACTCTGGCTTCTGCATCTAGCCTGGAAGCCACGGAAATGCAGGGCAAAAGTAAGGTTGAACAGGCTGCGGCTGTTGGCAAATTGGTGGGTGAGCGTGCCCTGCAAGCAGGTATCACCCAGGTTGTGTTTGATCGAGGTGGATATAAATACCACGGTCGAGTAAAAGCTTTGGCTGAAGCTTCTCGTGAAGCCGGGCTAAAATTTTAGGGATATCAACTCGATTGGTTCCCATTCTCGTTACCAAACTAGAACGAGAATAGGAACAGTCAAAACTCGGTAGGTCCAGACCGTTTTTGTTTGAAGGAGAAGTTAATGGCAAAACGTGAATTTGAAGATGCGGTAGAAGAACTTGATGAGCGTGTTGTGCATATTGCCCGCACGGCCAAAGTTGTAAAAGGTGGTCGCCGCTTTAGCTTTAGAGCTGTAGTTGTGGTTGGCGACAACAAAGGAAGCGTTGGCGTGGGCGTTGGTAAGGCTCGTGAAGTGCCGGAAGCTATCCGCAAAGGTTCTGAACAAGCTCGCCGTAATATGCGACGAATTGCAATGGTCGATACCACAATTCCGCATGAGATTACTACGCGCTTTAGCGCGGCTGTAGTGTTCTTAAAACCGGCTGCGCCTGGTACCGGCGTTATTGCCGGCGGAGGCGTGCGCGCTGTTGTAGAAGCTGCCGGTATCCGCGATATTTTGACCAAGAGTAAAGGTAGCGCCAATATTTTAAATGTGGTTAAAGCCACGGTTAAAGCCCTGAATGAGCTTCAAGACCCGGTTGAAGTTGCTCAACATCGAGGCGTTCCAATTAGCCGCGTTCAGCCGTTCTGGATTCCAAGGGAGGGTTGATAATGGCAAAGAAAAAGTCTAAAGCCATAAAGGTTACTTGGGTAAAGAGCGCTATAGGCTATTCTGCTCGTCAAAAGAATACGGTGCGCGCTCTGGGTTTGCGCCGGTTGGGGCATACTGTAGAACACAATGATACGCCGGTTATTAGAGGAATGATAAAAAAAGTCTCTCATTTAGTTAAGGTTGAAGAATAACCAATATGTGTGGAGAAAGTCGATAATGAAGTTACATGAATTAGGTCCCGCTCCGGGTAGTAAAAAGAAAAGAAAAAGAGTTGGACGTGGCACAGGCTCCGGAAAGGGTAAAACAAGCGGGCGTGGTATGAAGGGACAAGGCGCGCGCTCTGGCGGCGGCAAAGGCCCTTACTTTGAGGGTGGGCAGTTGCCTCTGGTTCGCCGATTGCCTTTTAAGCGTGGGTTTACCAACATTCACCGCATAGAGTATAAGCCCGTTAACCTTGATCGCTTACAAGAAACATTTGGGGAGAGTGTGCAAGAAATCACACCAGAATCTTTGGTTGAGGCCGGTATTATCAAAGCCTCAGACAAAGCCGTTGCCATTTTGGGCCAGGGCGAGTTGACTTCGCCCTTAACGGTCAAAGCGCATCGCTTTTCAAAGAGCGCCAAAGAAAAAATTGAAGCAGCCGGCGGCACTGTAGAAGTTTTATCGCTGTCTTAGGTAGGGACAAGATGAGGATTGATTTTCAATTTGATAGTCGTTTGATGGGAGATTGGCAATGTTAGAAGCAATCCGAAATGCGTTTACTCTCCCTGATCTGCGACGCAAAATTCTTTTTACATTGCTGATTTTAGTCGCTTACCGGGCTGCGGCTCACGTGCCGGTACCGGGGGTGGATAGTACTGCGCTTCAAAATTTTCTGGCGTCTGGTAGCGAGGGCAGCAATATTATTGTATTTCTAAATCTGCTTTCCGGGGGGGCGTTGGCTAACTTCTCTGTAATGGCAATGGGGGTTTACCCTTACATTACGGCCTCAATTATTATGCAACTTCTTACGCCTTTAGTTCCCCAGTTGCAGGAGCTATCTAAAGAAGGCGAGCAAGGTCAGAACAAGATTACCCTGTATACCCACTTTCTTACCGTACCGTTGGCGTTGGTGCAAGCTTATGGTCAGGTTATTTTTATTCGAAGTTCTGTGCCGGGCATTTTGGCGGATTTTGGTTTTGCGCTAAACCCATTAGCCACAATTTCTACCCTGCTTACAATGACAGCCGGGACTATGATTGCTATCTGGCTGGGCGAACTTATTACCGAGCAAGGTGTGGGTAACGGGGTGTCTATTATTATTTTTGGCGGCATTGTGGCTCAAATGCCCAACCGAATTGCCGGTTTTGTTAGTCGCCAGGATTGGTTAAATTTAGGTGTATTTGCAATTATTACGGTTTTAACTATTGCCGTTATTGCTTTTGTGCAAGAAGGGCAACGCCGCATCCCGGTGCAGTACGGCAAGCGCGTGCGAGGCACCAAGGTTTATGGCGGGCAAAGCTCTCACATTCCGTTGCGGGTTAATAGCGCGGGAATGATTCCATTGATTTTTGCTCAGTCCCTAATGATTTTTCCAAGCGCAATAGCTGCCTCTTTTCAATTTCACGAGAACCGGTTTATTTCAAGCGTTGCCAGTGGGATTGTGACCTATTTTAGTCCTAACCCGCAATCTTGGCCCTATTGGATTATGTATTTTGTCATGGTTGTCGGTTTTACCTATTTTTACACGGATGTGATTTTTAAACAGCAGAATTTGGCCGAGAGTATGCAGCGACAAGGTGGCTTTATTCCCGGCATCCGGCCAGGCAAGCGCACCGAAATATATCTTAATACGGTGCTTCAGCGCATTACGTTGGTGGGCGCGTTTCTGTTAGGCGGGGTGGCTATTTTGCCCTGGATGGTAAACATTATCCCCACCGTAAGCCAGAGCGGCGCTCAAACCCAGGCTTTGCTTATTACCAGTACCGGCCTGCTGATTGTGGTTGGGGTTGTGCTTGATACAATGAAGCAACTTGAGGCTCAACTCTTGATGCGTAATTACGAAGGATTTATTAACTAATTTTTTGATGTCCACAATGCTGAGAGCCAACAGGAAACGGCGCATTGTTTTAAAATCGAAACAAGAAATAGAGTTGATGCGCCAGGCAGGTAACATTGTAGCCCAGGCGCTCGATGAAATCCGTAGAAATACCCGACCCGGCGTGACAACCGGCGAGATGAACGATATTGCTGAAGATGTTTTAAGACGACACAATGCCACCCCTGTTTTCAAAGGCTATCCAAACCATAGAACGGGAGGGTCGCCGTTTCCGGCAGCAATTACGGCTTGTGTCAATGAAGAACTGGTTCACGGAATTCCCAGTTATGACAAAGTATTGCAAGAAGGCGATATCTTTAGCATAGATTGCGGGGCATACTTTAAGGGTTGGGTTGGAGATGCCGCTACTACCGTTCCGGTTGGTAAAATTTCTGAAGATGCCCAGCGTTTACTAGAAGTAACCGAACAAGCCCTTTATAAGGGGATTGCTCAAGGCAGACTGGGAAATCGTACCGAAGATATCTCGGCGACCGTTCAAGAGTTTGTTGAGCAATATGGTTACAGTGTTGTGCGTGAGTATACCGGTCACGGCGTGGGTCAAAATATGCATGAAGGCACGCAAGTGCCAAATTTTGGAAAACATGGCAGAGGAGCGCGTCTAAAAAAAGGGATGACTATAGCTCTTGAACCAATGGTTAACGTTGGTACCTGGGAAACCCGATTATTAGATGATGGTTGGACAGTTATAACTGCCGACGGTAAATTATCGGCCCATTTTGAGCATTCCTTTGTTATCACTGATGGCGAACCTGATATTTTAACGCTGTTGTGAACGGTTTTGTGCCGGCGACCGGGCGCGTCCCAAAATTTGGGAAAGCACAGGGGGGAGCGGGGGGAATCCCCCCGAAGCCCCCATAAGCAAAGCGTCTTTGTCCCGATTTCCTAAAATCTGGGACGAACCCCGGCGACCAGTTAGGAGAAATTATTATGAAAGTAAAACCTTCCGTAAAACGTAGATGTGACAACTGTAAAATTATCAAGCGTCGTGGGGTTGTTCGTGTGATATGCACAAATCCTCGACATAAGCAGCGTCAAGGATAAGGAGAAGACTATGGCTCGTATTGCTGGTGTTGACCTGCCTCGGGGCAAGCGTGTCGAAATTGGGCTAACCTATATTTATGGTATTGGTTTGCCTACCAGCCACGAAATTCTAAGAAAAACAGGCGTTAATCCAGATACTCGTATAAAAGATTTGGCCGAAGATGAAATTATTCGCCTGCGGGAAATGATTGATCGTGAGTACGTGGTAGAAGGCGATCTAAGACGTGAAGTTGGGCTGAATATCAAACGATTGCAAGAGATTGGCTGCTATCGCGGTTTACGGCATCGGCGGAATCTGCCGGCCCATGGACAACGCACGCGCACAAACGCTCGTACCAAGCGTGGAACACGGCGAACCGTAGCAGGCAGGAAGCGCGCGGCTATGAAGAAGTAATATCCAACTAGCTTTGTGGGACAAGGTGGTTGCAATGCAATTGGCAATTGGCAATTGGTAATTGCCAATTGCAACTACAATCGGCGATTGCAACACAATCGACATTAACTTGTCCTATGGTTCTATATGCCAAGAGAGGGCAAGAGAACGAGGTTGCAATGCAATCATCTTGTCCTACATAACTGGAGGAGTTATGGCGAAACAGAAAGCTCAAAGAGCACGATCAGGCAGTAGAAAAGAAAAGAAAAATATCCCTTATGGGCGTGCTTACATTTACGCAACTTTTAATAATACAATTATTTCTATTACAGATCAACAAGGTAATGTTGTGTCTTGGGCCAGCGCCGGCACCAGTGGATTCAAAGGCTCTCGCAAGAGTACGCCCTATGCAGCTCAGTTGGCTGCCCAAAACGTAGCTAAATCTGCTCAAGAACATGGTGTGCGTGAGTTGGATGTCTTTGTAAGAGGCCCCGGCCCTGGTCGCGAAGCCGCTATTCGTTCGTTGCAGGCTGCCGACATGAAGATCCGGTCTATTACCGACAAAACTCCTATACCGCATAATGGATGCCGCCCGCCCAAAAAACGGCGAGTTTAAGATTTATTATCTTTGTTCTCAAACTCCGGTGTGGGAACCAGGTAAAGGTTGAACGAGAAAAAAGTTGGTTAAGGGTTTGTCCAGAAATAACTTTGGCATTTCGTCGGCAAAAACACGGAAAAACACAAAGTTATTTTGGGACAACTCCAAGAGGGAAGAAGGGTTTGCCAAGCCTGTAAACCTCTTTCATTTATTAATTTTTATTTTTCCAGGAGGATAAATTGGCCCGTTATGTAGATTCAGTTTGTAAATTGTGCAGGCGTGAGGGAGAAAAACTTTTCCTCAAAGGGGATCGCTGCTACTCGCAGAAATGCTCTTTTGAAAAACGCTCTTATCCGCCCGGCTTACACGGACGGCAAGCGCAATTCCGTCGCAAAGAGTCAGACTATAGAGTGCAGTTGAGAGCTAAACAAAAGACGCGTCGGGTGTATGGTGTGTTTGAACGCCAGTTTCGTCGTTATTTCCGTCAAGCTCAGCACCAAAAAGGCTTGACTGGGGTTAATCTGTTGATTATTTTGGAAAGTCGTCTGGATAACGTTATTTACCGTCTTGGGTTGGCTTCTTCCAGGGCGCAAGCCAGGCAGCTTATTAACCACGGTCACTTTGATGTAAATGGTCGAAAGACCAACATTCCTTCTTTCCTGGTTAACCCGGGCGATAATATTATTGTCCGAGAAAACAGCAAGGCGAAGCCGCACTTTAAAGAACTAGCAAAAAATGTGGATGGGGGGCGCGTGCCGGATTGGCTTGAGTTGGATCAAAATAACCTTTCAGGCCGGGTATTAAGCAAACCTGCACGCGAACATATTGATGCCACCCTCGAAGAACAATTGATTGTTGAATACTACAGCGCCAGATAAGGATGACCTCTGACAATCAGAAGTTTGTACTGACGGTAGATATTAATTTGATATATTGTGGAGGGTGTTCCGTTGTCTGAATTCAATCTGGTTTTACCCAAAATAGAAACTGAAGCCAGTTCTAGGAGTTTTGGACGGTTTATAATTGGTCCGCTGGAAAGCGGATATGGTATTACGTTGGGCAATGCTCTGCGCCGTGTATTACTCTCATCTTTAAATGGAGCGGCGGTCACTTCTGTTCGCGTTACCGGGGTGCATCATGAATTTTCTGATATACCCGACGTACGCGAAGATATGACTGCGTTGATTTTGAACGTTAAGCAACTCAGGCTGAAAATGCACCAGAATGAGTCTGCTCGTTTGAGAGTTGAAATAAAAGGCGAAGGGGTTGTTACGGCTGGCGACTTTGAAGCTCCGCCTCATGTTGAGGTTGTAAACCCTGACCTATATTTGCTTACCGCCGACTCGTCAAAGGCAGAGTTGGATATGGAGCTTGTTGTTCAAATGGGCCGGGGTTACTCTCCGGCTGAAGAACGGGGCAAATTACCCATAGGTGAAATTCCGGTTGACGCTATTTTTAGCCCAGTTCGTAAGGCTAATTATATTGTTGAACGCGCCCGTATTGGTCAAGCAACCGACTATGACCGTTTACGGATGGATATTACTACCGATGGCACTATTTTGCCGCACGATGCCTTGAGCGAGGCGGCCAAGATTTTGGTGCAGCATTTCTCTCTGGTTGCCGGTGGCGTAACCGAAGTTGATATGCCGGTAGAGCCTGAACCGGAAGGCGGTATCCCCAATAAAGTATTTGAAATGCCTATTGAAGACCTTGAGTTGACTGTAAGGGCTTACAATTGTCTTAAGCGGGCCGGTATTACCCAGGTAGGCGAGATTTTGGAGAAGCTCAAAAAGGGACAGGACGAAATCCTGGCCATTCGCAACTTTGGGCAAAAATCGCTGGATGAGTTGATGGAGCGTCTGGAAGAAAAAGGGTATTTGGAGATGATACACGAAGATGGGTCCGAGGCGTCCCCAACAGTTTTACCGGATTTTGTAGAGTGAGAGGATATAGCAATGCGACATAATGTTATGGGCCGAAGGCTGGGTCGTTCGACAGACCAGAGAAAGGCTCTGTTTAGAAACTTGGCAACCGAATTATTTCGGCATAATCGGATAAAAACCACTGAAGCAAAAGCTAAGGCTATTCAGCCCATTGCTGAAAAACTTGTCACCCTTGCCCGGCGCGGCGATTTACACGCCAGACGCCTGGCTGCTCGTGAAATTACTGATCCGGCAGTTTTGCAGAAACTCTTTGATGAGATTGGACCCAGTATGGAAGACCGCACCGGCGGATATACCCGTATTTACAAACTGGGGCCACGCCGGGGAGATGGGGCCAAAGTAGCCCTGATAGAGTTGGTAGACTTTGAATAATTCCGGGTAATGGCTTGTGACCCTTGAGCATCGTTACCGCGCTACCATTGAATATGACGGAACTGATTTTTTAGGCTATCAAATTCAGGCAGAAGGCCGAACAGTTCAGGGCGAGATAGAAAGATGCCTTAAACGCGTTACCCAAACGTCAGTACGAATTGACGGCGCGGGTAGAACTGATGCCGGAGTACATGCCATAGGCCAGGTTATTGCTTTTAACGTTACCTGGCGACACACTTTAAAAGATTTGCATCGTGCGTTTAATGCAACGTTACCGCATGATATTATAATAAGCGACTTAAGAATTACGGACCCCGCTTTTCATCCCAGGTTCAAAGCCTTAAGTCGAACATACCAATACCATGTTATCAACCAACGCTGGCCAAGCGTTTTGCAACGTCGATACACGTATCACGTTCAGAAAGAGTTAGACGTTACCGCTATGAATGAGGCCAGCCGGCTTTTACTTGGCTCTCATAATTTTGCTTCATTTGGAAAGCCGCCTCAGGGACATAACACGGTACGCAACGTAATAGAGGCCGGTTGGTCTGCTACAAGTGATACTCAACTAACTTTTAGTATAACCGCCAACGCCTTTTTGTATCGAATGGTTAGAACCATTGTTGGAACATTAATTCAGGTAGGGTTAGGTCGGTTAGCTGTTAGCGACGTTAAAGATATTTTAGATGCGCAGGACTTAACCCGATCAGCCCCCCCGGCGCCCGCTCATGGGTTGTGTTTGGTGAGCGTGGCATACCCCTAAGGGTATGCCATACCTTTAAGGTACGTAGTACAGCTTGGCGGAAGTCTTTCGGTAGTTACAAGCAGCGCGGTGCTTAGTTTATGGAGTGAAAAAGTGCACTTTTTCACTCCATAAACTACCGAAGGATTTACGCCGCCGTGTAGTAGGGCAAAGGGTCGGCTGTTTTGTAGAGGCACATAAACTGGAGTCCAAAGCGAAGCTTTGGTCAAAACGGGACTTTGATTCAATGTTCCGCTAACGTTACACTTTGGACTCCAATCACCTCTATTTTATACGAGGAGAAATATTACTGTGAGAACGATAAGCGCTAGAGAACAGGATGTGGAACGCGATTGGTATATAGTTGATGCTCAGGGACAAACTCTGGGACGTTTAGCTACGCGTGTTGCCACCATCCTGCGTGGAAAACATAAACCCATTTACACCCCTCATGTAGATTGTGGCGACTACGTAATTATTGTAAATGCTGAAAAAATTCATGTTACGGGTCAGAAAATGAGCCAGAAAAAATATTATCGTCACTCTGGCTATCCAGGGGGCTTGAGAGAAGTTGTTCTGCGCGATCAACTGAAAAAGTTTCCTGACCGTGTATTGGAAAGCGCTGTCCGGGGAATGTTACCCAAGAGTCGCTTGGGGCGACGCATGTTCAAAAAGCTCAAGGTTTATGCAGGTCCCAACCACCCCCATGATGCTCAGCAACCAAAATCTTTAGAATTATAAATTAACCTGAAGTTTGATTTTTTGAGGAAAAAACTATGACAGATGCCTACTATTATGAAGGTCTTGGCCGGCGAAAAGAAGCCACTGCCCGGGTGCGTTTGCACACCGGCGGCACAGGCGACGGTTTTATAGTAAATGAGAAATCTTTTGAAGAGTACTTTACCCGGACAGTTGACCAGACTCAGATTAATAAGCCGCTACAGGTAACCGGCACAGAGAGCAATTTTAGCATTACGGTTAAAGTCTCTGGCGGTGGCGTTACCGGCCAGGCCGGCGCAGTGCAGTTAGGCATTGCCCGCGCTCTACTTAAGGCCGACCCCGATTACCGCAAAACCTTGCGCGAACACGGTTTACTTACCCGTGATGCCCGGGCTAAAGAGCGTAAAAAGGCCGGCCTCAAGCGTGCCAGAAAAGCGCCGCAGTACACCAAACGTTAATTTTTTATCAAGCAAAATAAGCCATAATCACATGCCGGGTTTAGTATCATTTGCATGTGAACGTGAATATTCTTTGGACGTTTACCAGCAAGATTATTCATCTGTGGCTAAATTTTGAAACACATCTGCTCAAATCGATGTTATTCAGACGATACTAAAAAGAGATACCTTTACTGCAAAGGTATCTCTTTTGCTTTGGTTGATTTGTAACAATTTGTCTATGATTTGCTAAAGCTGTAGAGGATGGTTATAACTGCTATCCCAAACAAAATAATGGTTGTTTGCAGCGGTCTATCGGTAAGCAGAACTTCGTCTGGAGCGCCGCCGTTACCCTGAACGTGTATAACATAAAGATAACGAAAGATGCCATAAATTAAAAAGGGAATGGTGAGCATCATCAAATGATTATCCGGCAAGTTTGGAGCAGAGAACGTATAAAAGGCATAAGTTATAATTGTACCCGTTGTAACCACCGACATCATTGAATCTAAAAAGGGGATGTTGTACTCATTCATTATAGAGCGTGTGTTAACTGCCTGTCCTTTGAGCAGTATTAGCTCATGCCGGCGTTTGCCCAACCCTAAAAACAGAGCTAACAACACCGTAAATACATATAACCACGGCGAAAACCGTTCAGCCTCGACCAGGGGCACTCCGGCTGCTACACGCAAGACAAAACCGGCTGCTATGGTTAAGATATCTACAACAACCATATTTTTTAGGATGAATGAATAAGCAATTTGTAAAAACAAATAACCTGTTACAATTATTCCAAAAATGGGATTTAATAAAAAACCAAGAGGCAAGCACACGGTCGGCAAAATGATTGCAACAATTACCGCTATATTAAAGGGGACTTGTCCCGAGGGGATTGGTCGATTTTTCTTGATTGGGTGCTGTCGATCTTTCTCAATGTCTACCAGATCATTGATAAGATACACAGTACCGGAAATTAAGCATAAGAGCGCAAAACCAAACGCTGTTTTAATAAAGGGGTCAATTTGCAGCAGTTTGATATCAAAAACCAGGGCTGCAAAAATAAAGCCGTTTTTGGTCCATTGTTTGGGACGTAATGTTTTAAGGATACCAAGAATCAATTATGTCTCCCATAAAAATTAAATTGATAGATGAAGGGCATAGAGGACAGTTTCCCCAACTACTCTCCGTAAAATGATAGGCGAACATAGGCGTGGTTCAGAAACGCGGAAAGTTAGATTAACATTTGGCTTACAAAATGCGTAATGCGTAAAACGTAAAGATTCGACGCTACAGTTGTCATTACGCATTACGAATTACGAGCTTAGAAGTGTCAATCTAACTTGAACCATGCCCGAACATGATACCTAAACCAATAAGAGTTGGCAAAGTTTATGGCAAAAGTTAGATTAGATGTTTTACTAACTGAAAAAGAGCTTGCAGAAAGTAGAAACAAAGCGCAAGCTCTAATTATGGCCGGTAAAGTGCGGGTTGATGGCCGGGTAGTAACCAAAGCCGGGACGCCAACGTCTACAGAGGCTGCCATTACCATTAAAAGCGACTTACCGTACGTGAGTAGAGGCGGGCTAAAGTTGGCGGCTGCTATAAGCGCATTCAACATTGATCCCAAGGATGCAACCTGCGCTGACGTGGGGGCTTCTACCGGCGGGTTCACCGATGTCTTGCTGCAACATGGCGCGGCGCGAGTGTATGCCATTGATGTTGGGTACGGACAACTGGCCTGGAAACTGCGTCAGGATGAGCGTGTTATTGTTATGGAGCGCACTAACGCCCGTTATCTTGAGTCTCTGCCGGAGCCGGTGAACCTGGTTACAATTGATGCCTCGTTTATCTCGCTTAAATTGATTTTGCCGGCAGTGGTTAAGTGGTTGGCTTCTCCGGCCCAGGTAGTTGCTCTGGTAAAACCTCAATTTGAGGCCGGCAAGACACAGGTAGGCAAGGGCGGCGTTGTTCGTGATAGTAATGTGCATTGTGAAGTGCTAAAAAAAGTTGTGGCATATGCCAATCAATCTAATCTGGACATTTTAGGAATCACAACGTCGCCGATTACCGGACCGGCGGGAAATCACGAGTTTTTACTTTATTTGGGATGGCATACCAATTTGCCTCCTATTGATATAGATACGGCAATTGAAAGTTGTGCAGCAATTCCCGGTTTGACAATTAGGGTGTAAAAATTGTTGCAATTGCGGGTATTTAAGAGCAGAATTTCCAGAATGATAGAATTTTGATTCGTTAATTCTGCCAATTCTGCTCTTAAGCCGGCAAAAACCAGCCCAAC
>JAJRVO010000412.1 GCA_024277275.1 Chloroflexota bacterium | reverse complement strand
TGATGCCCATCCCCCAGTAAAGCGCAGCCCGATTAGCCTGAGCATACATCCGGGCCGCCCGTCGAATATCCTGTGCCGGGACGCCGCTGATTTCTGCGGCCCATTCCGGGGTCTTGTCTTCCAGGCTTTTGATATACTCGCTGAAACCTTCGGTGCGCTGCCCGATGAATTTTTCATTGTACAACTTCTCTTTGACAATGACGTGAGCCATCGCGTTGAACACGGCCACGTCGCTCCCCGGTTTTTGACGCAGCCAGATATCGGCAAAAGCGGTCATTTCTGTTTGGCGGGGGTCAATGACTATCAGTTTGGCCCCGTTTTGACGGACGGCCTGTTTGAGAAAGGTACTGATGACCGGGTGGGTCTCGGTGGTGTTACTGCCGGTGACGATGAAACATTCCAAATCCTTCATCTCGGCAATGGCGTTGCTCATGGCGCTGGAGCCGATAGCCAGTTGCAGGCCGGTTACGCTGGCGGCGTGGCACAGGCGGGCGCAGTGGTCAACGTTGTTTGTGCCCAGCACGCCGCGCATCAATTTTTGGTGCAGGTAGTTGTCCTCGTTAGTGGCTTTGGCGCAGGCATTGGCGGTGATGGAGTCCGGGCCGTAGGTTTGATGGATTTGGGCCAGTCTTTTGGCGGCATAATCCAGAGCCTCGTCCCACGTCGCTTGACGCCAATCATCGGGGGATTTGGCCGGGACGCGCTGCCCGGGTTTTTGGGGGTCTTTGCGGATAAGGGGGATGGTTAAGCGGTTGGGGTGGTGGACGTAATCCGCGCCAAAACGGCCCTTTACGCACAGCCGCCCGTAGTTAGGCGCGGCCTCAAACGGGGCGTCGATACGGAAGATGCGGTTATTTTTGATATTCAGCAAGACCTGGCAGCCTACTCCGCAGTAGGGGCAGGTGGAACGCACAATGTTGTCAGCTTTCATGCTGCTTTACTCCATCTCCCACACCCGTTTCCAAACATCGGTTGATAGTTGTCTGGCCTTCTCGGCAATGGCGACTTCGTCCAGCGTTAAGACCTGGCGGTCTTGCATCAGCATTTGCCCGCCGGCAATGGTGTGAGTGACGTGACTGCCGTCCATGCCGAAAATGAGTTGCCAGGGGTAGTTAGCGTCGGTGAGCGGGGTGTAAGGCACGTAATCAAGCAAAATGATATCGGCAAAAGCGCCGGGAGCCAGAACGCCCACCGGCTTGGGGAAAAAGATACCGGCAATGACAGCGTTGTTTTTAAAGGCCATGTCGATGAGCCGGTCGCCGGGCATAACGCGGGGGTCGCCTTTGCTGATGCGGTGGAGCAGGTAGGCGGTGTGAATCTCGGTAAACATGTTGTTGGTAAAGCCGTCGTTGCCCAAGCCCACGGTGACGCCCTTGTCCAGCAACTTCTCGACCTCGGCCACGCCGACGGCGTTGTTCATGTTGCTGCGGGGCTGGTGGCTGATTTTGGTTTTGGTAGCGCGGAATGCGTCCATCTCGTAGGCGTCGACGTGAATGGCGTGGGCTACCAGCGTCTTTGGCCCCAAAATCTCTTGTTTCTCCAGCCGCTCGGCCACGCGCAGATTGTGCTTTTTCAGGCTATCGGTTTGGTCGGCTTTGTCCTCGGCTACGTGAATGTGGAAGCCGGTATCCAGCCCTCTGGAGGTATCGACACAGGCTTCCAGCGTGGCGCTGCTAACGGTAAACGAGGCGTGCAGGCCAAAAGATGCGCCCAGTTTGGGGTTAGGATTAGCTTGCAAACGTTTGATAAAGCGAAGGTTTTCCGCAATTCCGGCGGTGGCTCCCGCCGGGCCGTTGCGGTCTGTGACCTCGTAGCACAGGCCGACCCGCAGGCCGGACTCGGTTGCCGCCTCGGCCAGCGCGTCCAGCGAGCCGTCGATGTGGGTGGGGCTGGCGTGATGGTCAATCAGGGTGGTGGTCCCGTGCCTGATGGCATCAACCAGGGCTGTCAGAGCGCTGTATTTGCTGTCCTCTAAAGTCAGCGCCCGGTCAACTTTCCACCACAGGCGCTCCAATATCTGCATAAAATTCTCCGGCTGCTCGCCGGGAATGGCCATACCTCTGGCAAAGGCTCCGTAAAAGTGAGTGTGAGCGCAAATCATGCCGGGCATGATAATTTTGCCGTTGGCGTCCAACTTCTCGGCAGCGGGGTACTTGCGCTCAAGGTCAGCCGCGCGACCGACCTCGACAATTGTATCCCCTTCGTAATAAATTGCGCCGTAAGGGATGAGTTGATTGGTCTCATTAAAAGTTATGACGGTTCCGTTGGTGATTAACATTTTGATTCCACCTCTTTATTTTGGCAATTATTCCATTTGCTGTAGGCAACTGGACGAACGACGATGGACGAACGACAAAAGCTCTATGCTGTCGTTTCATTTGTCATCCGTCGTTGGTCATTCGTCCGTTTTTACGGCTACGTTGAATTATCGAATTCTCTCATCTCATTTTAGCCGGGCGCGGGTGTGGGGTCAATTTTTCTTTCTTTCCGTGCCACTCTGGTTGAGATGTGTTATAATGCAGTACTGAAAAAATAATTATCCCAAAATCCGTAATGCGTAATGCGTGAGTCCGATCACGCATCACACATCACGCATCACGCCAATTGGGCAAGTTATTTAAGCGCCATTCCTTAACAGCCTTCAATCCGTGTATCAGTGTTAAAAATCTGTATCAAGCCAGACAGGCTGAGAAGTTACGTGCCAGGAGAGAAATATGTATTTTTGTCACTCATTCCAAATATGGCAACAATTTCCCCAATTAGCAGCGGGTTTACTGGTCGTTGAGGGTATTCATTCTCAGGTTGACGCAGAGGCCCGGCTGCAACCCTGGTTTCAGCGTGCCCGCCAACGATTGAGCGAGGGGGCGGAGTCTCAAATGCCGGAGGTTGCTGCCTGGCGGCGGACTTACACTCAAATGGGGCTAAAACCGACCAAATATCGCTCGGCAGCGGAAGCGCTATTGCGCCGCTTCAAACGCGAGGGTGAATTGCCTCGTTTGCATCCTCTGGTCGACTTGTGTAATGCTGTTTCTTTGGCTTTTGCCCTGCCGGTGGCTGTCTTTGATTTGGCTCAGGTCGACTCCTTCCTGGAAGTTCGCCACGCTGCCGGTGATGAACAATACCTGGCCTTTAGCGGCGAGATAGAAGTTCCGCCTCCGGATGAAGTAATTTTTGCCGACGCCGCTAACCACGTTCACGCTCGACGCTGGACCTTCCGCCAAAGTCGCCGCTCGGTGATTAGCCCCGAAACGTCTCGCGCCCTCATTGTCAGCGAGGGTATGCACGAAACCGCCGCTGCCGATGCGCATCGCTTGATAGACATCCTGGCCGAAAACATTACGGCTTTATGGTCGGCCCCTCATCGGCAAGCCATCCTTACCGCCGAGTCGCCCCGGCTGGAATTTGAGTAGTTGTCGCTTGTTAGCCAATTTTTTTTGTTGTAAAATGGTAGCATCTCAACAATCTGGGGTTGGAGTCCAACGTGAAGTGAAGCGGAGCTTTGTTGTTTTTCAAAGCTCCACTACGTTTCGCTTTGGACTCCAAATTACCCCTGTTTTTTGAGAAGATACGTAAGATGTTCCTCGGTACCTCAACCGGCCTGAAGCGTGCCCATTCAATTTGTCTGACAATCTAATGACATTTGTTACTAAACTTTAGCAGGCTGATCTGCTATACTGATAAAGCAACAAAAAAAACAGAAAAGGGGTATTCTGATAATCTGCTTGTTTAGATTACAGCATACATAAGGGAACTATGTCTAAAACACTTTATTGGCTACAATGTGGAGGGTGCGGCGGAGATACTATGTCGCTGTTGAACGTGGAATCGCCGAATCTGATAGAACTTCTGGCTCTGCTCGATATCGAAGTCCTCTGGCATCCCACTTTATCAAACGGGAGCGCGGTCCAACACCAACAACTGGTCGACGCGATGCTTGCCGGTGAGCAACCCCTGGATATTCTGTGTGTCGAAGGTTCCATTATTCGAGGCCCCGGCGGCACCGGAATGTATGACCTTTTTAACCGCAAACCAAAAAAAGACCTGGTAGCCGGGCTGGCCGAGCAAGCGCAGTTTGTGGTTGCTGTTGGAACGTGCGCCGGCTTTGGCGGGGTGACAACCGTAGGCGAGGTAGAAGCAACGGGCATCCAGTTTTTTCGGGACACAAAGGGAGGCTTTTTGGGAGAAGACTTTAGGACGCAAAGCGATTTGCCGGTTATCAATATACCCGGTTGCCCCTGCCACGGCGATGTTATAGCCGGAACCTTGACGGCGTTGGTCTCCGGTTTGCCGCTGGCCTTAAGCGAATATAACGCGCCGCTCCAATGGTATGGTTTGCTGGTGCATCAGGGTTGTGTGCGCAATGAGTATCACGAATACAGGGTGGAGGAACACGATTTTGGGCAAAAAGGCTGCCTGTTCTTTCATATGGGCTGCCAGGCGCCGTTGACGCATGGGCCGTGCAACAAGCTGCTGTGGAACCGGCGCAGTTCAAAAACGCGGGTTGGCGTGCCTTGTACAGGCTGCACCCGCCCGGACTTTCCGCAACCTTATCCCGTCTTCCAGACGCGGAATATTGCCGACATCCCCCTGGATTTACCTGAAGGCGTAGACCGGGCGCACTATATGGCCTACAAAGGGATGGCTGCCGCAGCAGCGCCGGAGAGACTGGAAGAGAGAAAGACTCAGGTATAGAGGAGCCATCTATGATGGCGTCATTGGTCATTGGTCAATTGGCATTGCCAACGACCAACGACCAACGACCAACGACCATGTTTCACAGGAGTTAACACGGGCCTTTGGCACATCACCAACAATGAAAATAAGGATGAACGATGAATCGGAAGGATGATTTTTTTCTTCATCATTCATCATTCATCGTTCATCATTTTATTTACACAGGAGAAGCTATGTCGCAAAAAGTAATGCTCAACGTGCCACTGAACCGGGTTGAGGGAGACCTGGATATTCGGGTGGAAGTTGAAGATGGGGTTGTGAGAGATGTGTGGAGTTCCGGCATTATGTACCGGGGTTTTGAGAAGATTATGGCTGGCCGGGGGGCGCTTGACGGCCTGGTGATAACGCCCCGAATCTGCGGCATTTGCAGCACGGGACATCTGGCAGCCGCAGCACAGGCCCTGGATATGATAGCCGGGGTTACGCCGCCGCCTGATGCCGTCAGAATACGTAATCTGGCGCTAATGATAGAGCAAATCCAGAGCGATGAGCGACACGGGTTTTTGATGTTCAGCGGCGATTTTGTTAATCCGGCCTACAAAGAGAACGCCTTGTACCCGGAAGCAATGCGACGATACGAGCCGTTCAATGGAAAAACGGTCATCGAGGTCATTAAACAAACCAAAAAGCTGTTGGAGGTAATCGCCATTATTGGGGGGCAGTGGCCCCACTCGGCCTATATGGTTCCGGGCGGAATTGTCTCGGCGCCTGGCGCGGGCGACCTGCTGCAATGCAAACTCTTGCTGACACATTACTGCAATTGGTATCAGCGCCAGGTACTGGGCTGCACTCTGGAGCGATGGCTGGAGGTGCAAAGCGCCGAAGACCTGGAAGCGTGGCTTGAAGAAAGCGACGCTCACCGGGAAAGCGAAGTGGGATTCTTTATTCGGTTTGCCCGCCAGATAGGTCTGGATAAAATTGGCAGGGGACACGGCAACTTTGTTAGCTATGGCTCCTTTGAGATGCCGGAAGCAACGCAAGCGCTTGGTCTAGGAGGGGGCAACTATTTTATCCCCGCCGGATTTGCAAAAGGGACGCAGGTGCGCCAGTTTGACCAGGAACAGATAGGGGAGCATGTAGCCTACTCCTGGTTTGTGGATTATGAAGGGGGGCGACATCCCTTTGAAGGTGAAACGCGGCCCTACGCCACCGGCCGGGAAGGGAAGAAGTATTCGTGGGCCAAAGCGCCGCGTTATGATGACTTGCCGGCAGAGACAGGTC
>JAJRVO010000411.1 GCA_024277275.1 Chloroflexota bacterium | reverse complement strand
TAGTGTGTTTTATTCCGATATCTCCAACACAGCCTCAACATTCTCTCGCCCTACATCTCTAAAAATATCCACATCCCCGATGTCACGAGGCAGGATGAAACGGAGGGTGCTGCCCTGCCGTTTTTTATCGGTAGCCATCGCTGCCCAGATATCGGCGGGAGGATAGGAAGGAACCTGAACCGGCAGATTCAACTGCGTCAGCAAAGCGGTAATACGCTCGGTGGTTTCACCCGCGCAATACCCCAATCGAGTAGCCAGCCGGGCCGCGCACACAATCCCTATGGCTACCGCCTCCCCGTGGCGCATCTCAAAATTAGCCAATCGTTCAAAAGCGTGACCAAAAGTGTGTCCCAAATTCAACACCGCCCGCCGCCCCTGCTCAAAGGGGTCTTCCTGCACCACCCGCACTTTAACGTTAATAGCCTCGTATAATAAGGAAGTAGGAAGTAGGAAGTAGGGAGTAGGAAGGAAGTAGGCATTTTCTCCCCTGCCCCCCTGCTCCTGTAAACGAAGTGACGCTCCCCTGCCTTTCTCCAAAGTAGCAAACAACCCCGGCGCATCAATAATCCCGTGTTTCACCACCTCCGCCATACCGGACCGAAACTCCGCTTCCGGCAACGTGGACAGCACGTTGGGATCGACCACCACCATTTCCGGCTGTTTGAACGCGCCGACCAGATTTTTACCTTGCGGCAAATCGACCCCCGTTTTGCCCCCCACACTGGCGTCAACCATCGCCAGCAGAGTGGTGGGAATCTGCACAAAGGGCACACCCCGCAAGAAGGAGGCCGCCGCAAAACCGGCCGTATCGCCCAGCACGCCGCCGCCCAGGGCAATCACCGGGCTACGCCGGTCGAGTTTGGCCTCAATAAATTTATCGTACAACCCGGCTACGGTGTCTAACGTTTTAAACTGTTCCCCATCGGGGATGTTGATGCGGGCGGGGTCAAACCCGGCGGCGTGCAAACTTTCAAGCAGCGGTTCGGCGTGATGTTGCCCCACCGTTTCATTGGTGACAACGGCGCAGCGCCCGCTGTGGCCCAACTTGGCTAAATGCCGGCCGGTTTGGGCCAGTACGTCTTTACCCAGGTAAATAGGATAGCTGCCGGTTGGATGGGCGACGGTGATGGTATGCATACGGTTCTCCTCGATTTTGAAGGCAGGAGTCAAAAAGTACACTTTTTGACTCCTGCCCTGGTGTACGCTTTGCAAGCAAGTTTTAACTCAAGTTGACTTTTCTGCCAATTCGCTGACTCTCCGCGCCGCCTCCTCTGGCGAAAGATGCGTCACATCTAATTGATGGTTAATCCGGGCATAGGCCGGAGCGCGTTGTTCTAACAATGCCGACAGCCGGGCAAAGCGTCCCTCATTTTGCTCTGCCAGCATGGGGCGGTCTTCGCTTTGGCCGATGCGCTGCCAGAGGGTATTGGGGCTGCAAGTCAGACAGACGACCAGCCCGGTTTGCTCCATTACTCGCAGATTAGCCTCCGGTATCAATGCCCCTCCGCCCGTAGCGATGATCAAACCTTCTTGCCCGGCCAGTTCCCGGCAAAGCTCGGCTTCCAGTTGGCGAAAGTAAGGCTCATCGCTCTCGGTAAAAATCTGGTTGATGGTTCGACCCTCTCGCTGCTCAATGAGGGCGTCCATATCGATAAAGTCGCGTTGGAGTTGGGTGGCGACCAGTTGGCCTATGGTCGATTTGCCGGTTCCCATGAAGCCGGTCAAAATAATATTTTTTATAGCCATTAGAACAGTTTAAAATTCTCCGCATCCACCCGCTGCGATTGATGCATCAACACCGCATTCATCAACTCAATCGCCATCCGAGACTCAAGCGTAATCCCGGCCCGCACTCCAACACAGGGATCGTGGCGACCCTTTTTCAGTTGGAAATCAATCTCTTCCAGGTTTTTGCGCACGGAGAGTTGCGGCTTGATAATGGTCGAGGTAGGCTTAAACCCAACCCGGCAAACAATTGGCATTCCGGTCGTAACTCCGCCAATCATCCCGCCCTGGTTGTTGGTTTGATACCCCGTCCGGCGAATGGGATCGTTGTTCTCGCTGCCTCGCCGGGCTACAATTTCCGCCCCCGCCCCGACTTCGCAAAATTGCGCGGCGTGCAATCCCCCCAGCGCGCCCATCAAACGCAGCTTTAAACTTTGATAGAGCGGCTCTCCAATCAGAGGCGGCACGTTCAGCGCAACCACTTCCACCGTTGCCCCAATCGAATCGCCCTCAATGCGAATCTGTTTAATCAACTCACCCGCTTCACGAGCAAACTCCGGGTCGATGGAGTGGATTTCTGAGTTCTCAAGAACTTCTTCCACTTGCCTGATTTCCTCAGCAGAAAACCGGCCATTTTCGATTACACTCCTCTGTCCCTTCGCGCTAACCGCTCCCCTGCTTCCCTGCTCCTTCGCGCCAGCCGCTCCCCTGCCCCTCTGCTCAAAGTGAGTCGCCAAGCTACGCGAGGCTTTGAGCGGCCCAACCTGACAGATGGATGACAGGATTACCGTTCCAAAGTGTTCCTGCAAAAAAATGCGGGCAATCGAGCCGCCGATAACGTCGGAGATAGTTGAGCGATAGCTGGAGCGACCGCCGCCCCGGATATCGACAAAACCTTTGGATTTGTGATATTTGACCAAGTCGGTGTGACCGGGACGAACCTCGCCGGTAGGGCCGGCAAACTGCTCGTAGTGGCGAGATTTTTTGGAGGTGGAAAGGACAATGGCGGCAATTGACTCGCCGGTGGTGTAACCTTCTTCGTAGGTTTCTGTTTGAGACTCGCTGCCTTCAACCTCAATGCGGATTGAGGGGCCGGAGAGCAGTTGGTCGTGGTCCTCACTGTACAGGCCCGATAGAAACACAACCTTGTCCGCCTCGTGTCGGGGCGTGCCGTGTTTGCTGCCGCCGGGCCGGCGTCGATCCAAATATTGTTGCACGGCTGAACGTGATATTTTTAGGCCCGGCGGGCAACCAAAAACAATGGTAGTAATGGCCGGGCCGTGCGATTCACCCGCTCCGGCTACGGCAAAGAGCGGGCCTCCAAGAATTTCCATGTGTTATCTTTTCCTCAACTTACAAACTGCCATTTACAAAGCCGCTTCTCCAGCCAATCCACAGTAAAGTAGAGTCCCAAACCCAACAAACTCATAGTCATCACACCCGCGTACATGGCCGGATAATCAAAAAGGGTGCTGCCACTCAGGTAGATGTAGTAGCCCAGACCTCGCTGGGTGGCAAATAGTTCAGCAATGTAGAGAACCGCCACCGCCGTTCCAACCGACTGACGCAGGGCGGTTAAGATGGCGGGCAGACTGGCCGGCAGGTAAACGTAGCGAAAGAGCGCCCGTCGACCTGCGCCCAGGCTGCTTACGCTCATTAGCAACTCCGGGCGCAAAGAGGCGGCTTGATCTCGCACTAAAACCAATATCTGGAAAAAGAGAATGAGAAAAATAATTACAATCTTGGGTAAATCGCCGATACCCAAAAACAGCAGCACCACCGGCACAAAAACCACTTTTGGAATAGGGTAGAGCAAGTAAATTAAAGGCGAAAAAATGCTACTGAGCCGTTTGGACTGACCCAACATTACCCCCAACGGCGCTGCCGTGCCCACCGAGATGGCTACGCCGGCTAATACTCGCCACAAACTGACCAGAAAATGCCCCACAAGATCCCCTTTGTACATCTCAGAAACAAAGACTTGCGCTACTGTTAGCGGGGCAGGCAAAATTGGCCGGTTTACTACCAAAGCAGCCAGGTGCCAAATAGCCAGCAAAGCGACAACTGCATAAATCAGATCGCGTTGCTTCATGGCGGTTCCATCTGAGAACGCAGCGAGCGGCACAGTTCAAAATATTCTGTTGTCTGGCGGTAGCCCAACTGACCGGCATTAGGGTTATCGAGCGTTGTTGCCGGGGGTGTGGTATTAGGCGGCTGGCTCAGTAACAATATTTTTCGACCCAGGCAAGCCGCTTCTTCAATGGCGTGAGTTACAATGACCAGAGTCAACCGCTGCTCTTGACACAGTTCCAGGGTCAGGTTTTGCAGGCTCTCACGGGTGGGCGCGTCTAACGAGGAAAAAGGCTCGTCCATCAGCAGCAGGTCCGGCCGTAGGACCAATGTGCGGGCAATGGCTGTCCGTTGGCGCTGGCCGCCGGAAAGTTGGTCTGGATATTTGTCCGCCAACTTAGCCAAACCCAGCCGGGCTAACCAGTCGTCCACATCAGCGGGTGTGGGCTGGTCTTGTTGCTGATGTGCCAAAGGCGCATGTTTGCCATCCGGGCCATAAAAGTTACGGATACGCAGGCCCAGTTCTATATTTTGGCGCACGGTTCCCCACGGCAGCAGGCCATATTCTTGTAAAATCAGTCCGGTGCGGGGGCGGGGTCGAGCTAAGATTTGACCATGTATGCGCACCTCTCCCCGTCCAGGAAAAAGCAAACCGGCCAGCAGATACAGCAACGTGGACTTTCCACACCCGGATGGCCCCAACACCGCCCACGTTTCACCCTGGGCTACCGTCCAGTTGAAATTCTGGAATACCGGGGGGCCATTATTGTAGGCATAATTTAAATTCTTAACTTCGATCATTCATTCGCAACTATTGGCGCAACTCTAAAAAAAACCCGTTGATGTTAGAGGCTTTTTGATGCGTGAAATATCCTTACGCATCACGCATCACTGTCGGCAAAAACTTTCCTGGATAGCTAAACTACGGCAAAAAACCGACATTAACAGACTCACTGTAAACATAGTCTTTATCTACCAGACCTTTTTCCCGGCTCCAGTTCACCACATCGGCAAACTGATCCTCGGTAGGCACGCCGGACAGGGGATATTTGGGAAGCTGGTATTTGCCGATCAGGGGTGGGGGCAGCAGTTTTCGTTCAGCCAGCATTTCGTTCCAGCCATTGGGCTTGGCGTTGATGTCTGCCACCGCTTGTTCAAGAGCCGCCATAAAACCGGTCAGGGCCTGGGGTTGCTCGTCGATGACCGCTTTGCGGAAAGAATAGACGGTGACGCTATACTCTGGATAGCTGGCGTCGTCAAGAATGAGTGTTGCGCCGTTGAGGATAGCTACAGAAGCTGCCGGGTCGGGCAAATTGGCCGCCTTCAACTCGCCCGAAGCCAGCAGGGCCAGACGATCCGGGATTTTGGGTACGGCCACCTTTTCAATATCGTCGAGAGCAAGCCCTTCAGCCGTCAGGAGTCGATCGGTGGTGTACTCGATGATGGTCCCCTCGGAGATGCCGATGGGAATATTTTTTAGCTCTTGCGGGGTGGTAATACCGCTGTCTGCCGCGGCCAAAATACGAAAAATTGGGTATTCCGGGGCAGCAATGCGCGCTAAACGCAAAATTTGCACCTGTATCTCCTGCTTATTGTAGAGCAGCGCAGAGCCTATCTCGTTGATCATGCCATCTGCTTGACCGGCGACAATAACCTGGTCCCGTTCCGGGCCGGAAGCCACCGGAATAATCTCAACCTTAACTCCATTGGCCTCAAAGTAACCTTGCTCTTGAGCCACATAAACGGGCAACCCGTCCAAAATAGGCAGCAAGGCCAGGCGCAATGTCACCAGTTCCGCCGGTTCTACCGCCGAAGGTTGAGTCTCTGGGGCAGCCGAGCCGCATGCCGTTATTCCTAAAATCAAGATCATCAATATTTGCATAACTATTTGTCTGGAATGAGTTTTCATAGATTTAACTCCCATAGGGGTCTAAGTTTT
>JAJRVO010000410.1 GCA_024277275.1 Chloroflexota bacterium | reverse complement strand
CGGGAAGTAGGAAGTGCGAAGGCTTTGCGTTCGACGGAGTAAGAAGTAAGGGAAAATTCTCTACTCCCTACTTCCTACTCCCTACTCCCCGGATAACCTAAATTTTCTTGCCCAAAAAGCAAGGACTCAAGTGTTAAGATACTATTTTGTTATTATCTAGCGATGCGTGAAACGCAAGGATTCTCTAATCAAAATGAAGATGGCCCATAATCTCCCCCTGTTCTCAGTTAGCCAGTTTACCACCTGGCATCAAAGCTTTCAAGAAGACATTGCCCTCTATCAGGAGTTAGGCATAGAGGGCGTCGAACTGTGCGAGCGCAAACTTTCAACCGACCCCGGCCAGGCTCGCGAACAACTGGCTGTGGTCCGCGACAGCGGCTTGCAAGTAACCAGCGTTCAGCCCCGCGTCCACGCTTTGTTTAGCGACTTTATGTGCCCGGACTTGACCGACCCCGCCGAACGCCTCAACCGCTACCGGCAAACCATCGATCTCTTTGCCGGAGCCTTTCCGGGCCAAGATTTACCTTTGGTGACTATTACCGGCAACGCCCCCAACCTCAACTATCAATTGGCCCACCGCGTCGCCCGGCGGCTTTACCCCGATTTGGCCGATTACGCCGCCGACCGCGGCCTGCGTATTATGTATGAGCCGCTCAGCCCGGTCTTGATGAACAACGACACCTTCATCTGCACCCTGCATGAAGCGATGCAACTGATTGAGGACGTAAACCGGCCCAACTTTGGCCTGATGCTCGACCTGTGGCACGTTTGGCGTGAGCCGGACATCTACCGGCGCGTGACCGCTTTGGGCGACGCTATTTTTGGCGTCCACCTCAGCGACTGGCCCGCCGGCGAGCCTCGCCACCCCGGCGACCGGCGTATTTGCGGCGAAGGCGTCATTAATTTGCCGCCGATGCTCGGCGCTATTGAGCGGGCCGGTTATCGGGGAGCTTATTGTTTGGAAATATTCTCGGTTGACGAATTGCCCGACTCTCTCTGGCAGACCGACCCGGCTGAGGTCATCGGTCGCAGTCGAGCCGGTTTTGAGCGGGCCTGGGAGGCAAGACAATGAAGTTAAAAGACAAGGCGGTTATCGTTACCGGCAGCACCACCGGCATCGGCGAGGCCATTGCCCGGCGCTGCATAGCCGAGGGCGCAAGCGTACTGGTGCATGGCCGCAACCAGCAGCGCGGCCAAGAGGTTGTGGCCGATCTGGGGGCAGCGGCGGCGCTTCACATTGACGACATGGCCGACCCGGACGCTCCACAACGCCTGGTTGACGCGGCAATTGACGCTTTTGGCCGGCTCGACGGCATTGTCAACAACGCGGCCTACATTATCCGCAGCGACCTTTTTACCACCGACGCCAACCTGTTCGACAAAGTTATGGCTATCAATGTTCGCGCGCCGATGCTGCTGATTCAGGCCGGTATTGAGCATCTCAAGCGTACCAGAGGCGCGGTGGTCAACATTGGCTCTATCAACGCCTACACCGGCGAACCGCGCCAGTTGGCTTACAGCATGTCCAAAGCAGCCTTGATGACGATGTCGCGCAATCTGGCTAACGTTTTTTCCCTTGACCAGGTGCGGATTAACCACTTCAACGTGGGCTGGGTCATCACCCCCAACGAGTACAAACTCAAGATGAGCGAGGGCTTGCCGGAAGGCTGGTCCGACAATCCCGAACCGGAACACGTCCCCACCGGCAAAATGACCCAACCCGAAGAGATTGCCGCCCACGCCGTTTTCTGGCTCAGTGACGAGAGCCGCCCCATCTCCGGCAGCGTCATCAACCTGGAACAGTATCCCGTCATTGGCCGTATCCCGCTCAAAGAGGGCGACTAGCTAGATGACCAACACAGAGCTACGCCAGATCATCAAACAAATTGCCCAAACTACGGTCACGGACTTCTCTTTGGCCCAAAAGAAGTTGGCAAAATTGCCGCCGGAGATTGGCTGTTTAACCAACCTGACCCGGCTTGACCTCTCCGCAAACTGCCTGACCAAACTGCCGCCGGAGATTGGCCGGTTAACCAATTTGACCTGGCTCGGTATTCATCATAACCAACTTACCGCCCTGCCTCCGGAAATCGGCCAATTGGCAAACCTGACCGAGTTGTTCCCCTGGAATAACCAATTGGCAACCTTGCCCCCGGAGATTGGTCACCTGGCAAACCTGAAACACCTTCTGCTGGCTAAGAATTGCCTGACAACATTGCCGCCGGAGATTGGTCGCTTAACTAATTTGACCCGGCTCAACCTCTATTACAATCGCTTAACCCAACTCCCGCCGGAAATCGGCCAACTGACCAACTTAACGGAACTCAAGCTTTCAGATAATCAGTTGACTCGCCTGCCGCCGGAAATCGGTCAATTAACAAATTTGCGCGACCTCGATCTCTCCGGCAATCAACTCACTGCCCTGCCGCCGGAAATCGGCCGCCTGACCAACCTGAAAAAATTAAACCTGTGGGGCAACCAACTCACTGCCCTGCCGCCGGAAATTGGCCGGATGACCCACTTGACCAAACTTCGACTTGGCGGTAATCAAGTAACATCCCTGCCGCCGGAAATTAGCAACCTGCCCAACTTAACTGCGCTTGATGTTTAAGTTATGCGTGATTTGGTATGTGGTAACATTGTAAGTGATAGCATGTCATTTCGACCGAAGGGAGAAATCCCCACAGTCTTGGCTTGCACGCATAGTTCTGGGGGATTTGCGCATCTCTTTGATGCGGCCGTCGCAAGCTTCTCGAAATGACATGCATTGCATAAGTACTGGATTAACACCAAGAGAGAAATATGCTCAAAATCAATGTCGCTCGTTTGCTGAAAAATATTGAAACCCTGGCCCAAATCGGGCACACACCCGATGGCGGCGTCTCTCGCCCGGCTCTATCAGAGGATGATAAGGCAGGTCGGGACTGGTTTAGGACGCGGGTGGAAGAAGCGGGGCTTAAATTTCAGGCGGATGGTGCGGGTAATCTATCGGCCATATTACCGGCGGCGGACCCGGCTGCGCGCACGCTGCTGGCCGGTTCTCATCTGGACACCGTGCCCAACGGGGGACGTTTTGACGGGGCGTTGGGCGTTCTGGCTGCCTTTGAAGCGCTGCAAACAATCAAAGAGGCCGATTTGAGTTTGCCCTACTGCCTTGAAGCCATTTCTTTTACCGATGAAGAGGGAACTGTCAGCGGGCTGTTGGGCAGTCGCGCCTTGACCGGAGAACTCACCGGGGAAGACCTGGAACAGGTTCGACTGGAGCCGGAACAATTCAAGGCCGGGTTAACGCGACTTGGCTTGACCCGCGCCGGCGTTCTTGCCGCTCAACGCGACCCAAAGACTCTGGCCGGCTATGTCGAGCTGCACATTGAACAGGGGAACCGCCTGGAAGAAGCGGGACTTGACATAGGCGTGGTGACATCTATCGTCGGCATTCGCTCTTGCTGGTTAAATTTTACGGGGCAAGCCGGTCACGCCGGAACCACCCCGATGGACAAACGAGCCGACGCGATGTGGGGCGCGGCTGATTTTATTACCCAGGCCAGGGAGATGGTCACTGCCCAATTTTCGCCGGGCGTAATGAATTGCGGCCAGTTACACCTGTCGCCCGGAGCTTTTAATATCATTCCGGCTGAAGTCCGGCTGGCCCTGGAATTTCGGCATGGTTCCGAAGATCAGCTTGACGCGATGGAGCAATCGCTGCTCGATTTGGCCGCTAAAGTTGCCGGGGAGTATAAGTTGACCCTGTCGGTAGAATCCGCAGGCAACTGTATCGCCGCGCCGATGGATATGCGGCTGGTTGAGGCCGTTGAACAAGCGGCTGATCAGTTGGGGCTAAAACACACTCGCCTGTTAAGCCTGGCCGGACATGATGCTCAATCGATGGCTGCCTTTACCCCCAGCGCGCTCTTTTTTGTACCCTCGGTAGACGGCATCAGCCACAACCCCCGCGAGTTCACCCGCGATGAGGATATGGTCAACGGGGGAAATGTGTTGTTGCATACGTTGTTAACGTTAGCTGCCGGCGAGCGATAAAGTTTTTTAATTTAGCACATTTGTGCTAAAATCCAGATGGTTATCAATAATGAAATGAGTTAAACCACCACATGACACTCTATCGAATTTACATAGACGAAGTCGGTAATCACGATTTGACCCATGCCGATAATCCCAACCAGCGTTTTCTTTCATTGACAGGTGTTATTTTGGAGTCTGGCTATACCCTTAACATTCTTCAGCTAGAGATGAACGAGATCAAGCGGCGTTTCTTCCAGCGCGACCCGGATGAGCCGGTAATCTTCCATCGCAAGGAACTTGTCAATAAACGTTCGCCCTTTCAAGCTCTATGGGATCAAGGTATCGAACAGCAATTCAATACAGAGTTGCTGTTAGCTTTGGCACGCTGGGAGTATCAGGTTATCACAGTTGTGATTGATAAAAAGGCTCATCGTGACCAGTATGCTGTTTGGCATCATCATCCCTATCACTACTGCTTATCGGTTCTCTTGGAACGATTTGTTTTATTCTTGCACTACAATGATTATCAAGGGGATGTAATGGTGGAGAGTCGAGGTGGAAAAGAGGATAGAAAACTCAAGGATTCATATAACCGACTATATAGACACGGAACTGATCACATTCCGGTTGAGCGGTGGCAAGAACGACTGACATCAAGCCAACTCAAAGTAAAACCCAAAAGTGCCAATGTAGCTGGATTACAATTAGCCGATCTAATCGCACACCCGGTACAGCGCGAGATATTGATTGAGAATGGATTGCTTGTGGATAAGCGCAATATATTTGGAGATCAAATTTGTGCTATCTTACGTCAAAGTAAATATTATCGACATCGGGGAACAGGACAAATTGAGGGATACGGCAAGAAACTGTTACCATAAAATAAAAGAAGCGCCCTTATGGGCGCTTCCGATGACCTACGGTCATCCACCTCCACTAAATGGATTAATTATATTATATTACACTTTCATAATGGATTCAAGTTTTGTTTGCGTTAAATTTTTGTAAGCCAGTGAATCAAAGGTAATCCAATGCCCACCACCTTCCTCACCGGCCCGTCCGGAACGGGAAAAACAACCTATGCCGTTGAGCGGCTCCGCGAGTTGCTGAACGGCAACGTGCCCGCCAGCAGCATTTTAGTTGTTGTGCCGCAGTTGACCCTGGCCCAACCCTATCGAGACCTGCTGCGCGACCCCACCTTGCCCGGCGCGGGAACTGTGGATATTTTGACCCTGAACGGGCTGGCCCTCAAAACCATCGATCTCTTTTGGCCGTTGGGAGCCGCCTCAAGCGGTTTTGGCCGCCCGCATGACCGGCCCGTCTTTTTAAATATCGAGACGGCCCAATATTATCTGTGGCAGGCCATCGAACCGCTATTGAACCAGGGCTACTTTGACCCCAACGTAGTACCCATCACCATCTCCCTGCCCCGGCTGATGAGCCAGATTTTGGATAACCTAAACAAAGCCGCCCTGATTGGCCTGCCCCATACCCAGGTTGGGCAACGGTTGGCCGCTTCGTTAACTGTTGAGCCGAGCAGTCGGGTGGCTCTGGAACACACCCAGGCTTGCGTCAGCCGCTTCCGCGAGTTTTGTCTGGCCCGCAATCTGCTCGACTTCTCCCTGCGGATTGAAACTTTTTACCAACACCTGTGGCCCGTACCCGGCGTTCGGCAATTTCTTACGGGGCGTTACCGCCATCTGATTGTCGATAACATCGAAGAAGACACTCCCTTTGCCCACACTATCCTGCGCGAGTGGCTAACCGACACCGAGTCTGCCCTGCTGGTCAACGACCAGGATGCCGGTTTCCGCATCTTTTTGGGGGCCAACTGGCGCACCGCCCAAACCCTGTCCGACACAGCCGATGAAACCATCAACATGACCGAATCTTACGTCGCTTCCACAGATATGCTCGACTTCGGTCAACGTCTGGGCCAGATTTTACTTAACCGTATGCCAAAAGGACGACGGACGACCGACGACGGACGCCAGACAACGGACCAATCTCCAATCTCCCAATCTCCAATTACTAATAACCAATTACCATTTACTTTTGAACAAAAACGCTTCTACCCCCAAATCATCGATTGGGTCATCGACCGCATTGCCGCGTTGATTGACGAAGGCGTCTCGCCTAGCCAGATTGTGGTTTTGGCCCCATTTGTCAGCGACGCCCTCCGCTTTTCCTTTATCCACCGTATGCAGCGGCGAGGTTTAGCCGCTCGTTCCCACCGACCCTCCCGCCCCCTCAGCGAGGAACCGGCGGCCAAAGCTATGCTCACCCTGGCTCGACTGGCTTTCCCCCACTGGAGTCTGTTACCGGAACCCTTCGACGTAGCCCAAACCCTCAGCCAGGCCATCGCCAACCTCGACCTGATCCGCGCTAATTTGCTGACCCAGGTGGTTTATCGGCCCAATTACCAATTACCAATTACCAATTACCAATCGCCCAATCTCCTTAAGCAAAGCGGCTCTCCCCTGACCTCATTTGACCAAATTGAGGGCACAGTCCGCGAAAGAATCTCATATGAGGTTGGCGATCGTTTCGATAAACTACGAGCCTGGCTGGAAAATATGCAGAGCGAAGCCGACACCCCACCCGTGCTGGACCACTTTTTCAGCCGTCTCTTTGGCGAGGTTCTCTCGCAGCCGGGTTTTGGCTTTCACGGGCGGCAGGAAGCCGGGGAGATTGTGGCTAACCTAATTGACTCCGCCCGCGCTTTCCGTCGCGTAGCCGAACAGTCTCCTATCGAGGTGAATGCCGACGGTCAAAATGAGGCCGCTTATCCTACGGTCGACCAGCTTAACCGGGCCTACCTGGAAACCATCAATCAAGGTATCGCCGCCGCCCAATACATCCGCAGTTGGGATTTAGCTCCCGCTGCCGACGAGTCGGTCTTGATTACCCCGGCCACCACCTTTCTGATGAGCAACCGCCCCGTCGAGTATCAGTTCTGGCTCGACGCGGGCAGCAGCGGCTGGTGGGAGCGCATCGCCCAACCGCTGACCCACCCCTACGTTCTCGCCGCCGACTGGGAAGAAGGTCGCGCCTGGACTGACGAGGATGAGGTCTTTGCCCAGCACGACCGTCTCTACCGGCTGGTGATGGGCCTGACCCGTCGCTGCCGCAAGCACATTTTCATCGTCAACTCAGAGGTCGGCGAGCAGGGCTACGAGCAGCGCGGGCAGTTGTTAGCGGTGTTGCAGCAGATGCTGCGACGGATGCAAAGGACCAGGGAGGAATAAGGTTCTTCTCTCGCTCCCAAACTGGAGTTTGGGAACGAGAGAAATTTACGGGTAATGCAGATGAAAGATGATAAAATCTTAAACCTCTTTTTGCAAGAGATACGCAAATAATAAAGTGATTACGTTGAAAGGAGGAACAGAATGACTCAATTAACCCTTATATCTGCCCACCAACATCCGCTGAAACCGTTGGTCGAGGCAGCGCTAGCTAATGAACTGCGTCTGTTGGAAGCCGGTATCCGGCGCGCGGAACACAGGCTTCACAAGTTGGAAGAAAAACACAAGTTGCCTACAAATGAGTTCATTCGTCGCTTTGAGAATGACGAATTTGAGGAGACTTTGGAACTTGCCGAATGGATTGGCGAGCAGCGTTTGTTAAATCGACTGAATGAAAAGGCAGATATACTACGAGGGATTAAATTTGCGGATTGAAGCCTACTTCCAACAAATTCGTGATGTTGTCAGCAATTCCCGGTTTGACAATTAGGGTATGAAAATTGTGCAATTGTTGGCATTTCAGAGCAGAATTTCCAGAATGATAGAATTTTGATTCGTTAATTCTGCCAATTCTGCTCTTACACCGGCAAAAATCAGCCCGACT
>JAJRVO010000030.1 GCA_024277275.1 Chloroflexota bacterium | reverse complement strand
TGCAACAGGCCGAGGAACGCAATGATTTGAGCTTGATGTTAAAAAGCTATCAAGCCTTTTCAACTTACCATCGCTTATTAGGCGGAGACGATAATCTGACAAAGGCTATCCGGTTAAGTAACCGCATTATAAAACTGGCAGCCGAAAGCGGTTATTTTGAGCATGAGCTACTGGGGCATTATTTGCGCGGGGTAAGTTTTTTTGAGTTGAGAGACCTGCAAAAAGCATTTGAGAGTTCAAATAAAGCCATTACCCAGATAGAACAGTCCAAGTACATTGAGTCTGCCCAAATCTCAACAGCCCAAATCTATTACATGCATAGCCGTATTGTTGGCGCGCTAGGGCAGGTCGACACGGCCCAAACCTATCTGCAAAAAGCCTACGATGAAACCATGCGCAAAGCCAACCTTATTACCGACGAGCAACAGCGGCTTGATTTCCTAAGCAACGTTCCCCTAAATCAAGAAATTATGATGGTCAGCCGGCGACAATTACCAAACGTTACCTCACTTTAGAAAAAGTTGAGAGGGGTGCGGGGTGAATCCTGCCAAATCCCCATTTCTCAATTTGTGACGTACCCAAGTTTCAAATTAACTCAATCTCATAATCAACCAGCACGCAATCCAGCCGAGTATTCTCAACCCACTGAGCTACGCGAGTCAGCAAGCCGTGGGCGTAATCTTTATCGCTGGAAACGGTTACAACGCCAATCACGGCAGTCTGCCGGGCATTCTGCCGGTCAACCTCGGCTACGGCAATGTTAAACTCTTTGCGCAGCCGGGCGGTTAAACTCCTAACCACCTGTCGCTTATCCTTAAGCGAGGTTGACATAGGAATATCAATATCAAGCGTACAAACACCAATTACCATAGTTTGATTTTAGATTTGCGATTTTGGATTTTGGATTGAAAGATAATCGTAAATCGAAAATCCGAAACCCAAAATTGTTAGATTCGTTTGTTCCAATTGTCGTTGGCGTACTGGTTGGCGCGCAACTTGCCGGCTAATTGCTGTTCTTGCTCCGTCAGGGATATTTCTTGCAAGGTTAGATTCAATTCTTCCGTAAAACCTTGCGCCAACGCCGATGAAACCTCTTCAAAAGAAAGAACCTTGCCGAGAACCTGCTCTAATGTGGCGGCTCGTTGAGGAAGGAGTTCTCGCTGTTGCTCGCGTTCCGCTTCTGAGAAGCGCAACACTTTTAGGATGCGGTTGAGGTTGCCGCATAGAGGGAGCGTGCCGTGTTGCAGTACAATTTTTTTGCGCCGGAGTTGGGCGCTACCGATTAGTTTTTTGCCCTGCCAGGTAATCTCGTACCGCGACGGGGTATCGAAACAGACCGGCCCGCCTTTACTCGCCTGGCGACTGGCTCTGAGGTCTTCTTTTGTAGCTTGTTGCGCCCTAACGCCCAACCGTGCCAGACCATTCAACAAGCCAAAGCTCAATACCCGGTATGACCCAACAATGCCCTCTTGCACTCGTGGGTCGTCTTGGGGAATGATCAAACTATAGGTTACTTCGTCCGTGTGCAAAATAGCTCTGCCCCCCGTCGGGCGACGAATCCAGGTGTAGCCTAGTTGCCGGCAAGTTGACTCATCCAGTTCATCCCAATGCTGGTTATAGCCCAGACTCAGACAGGGCGGGTCCCACTGAAAAAAACGAAGGGTTGGAACGCCGTTTCCTTCAGCCAGGGCGTAAAGAACGGCCTCGTCAATAGCCATGTTGGTTGCGCCGTCCAGCGGCGGGGTGATTAGCAGTCGCCAGACAGCGTGGGGATATTCTGGATTTTGGATTTTGGATTTTGGATTTTGGATTTGGTTCACGGACATCTTTTAGGTTCAGTGGGCGGGATTTTTACAATGGTGTTATTGTAACATAACCAGAGCAAAGCCCAAAGTCTTTTTTTGGAAAAGACTTGTTTTGTTTGCCGTTTTTAAGCCTATGCGTTACTATGGGGTTTCATATTTAATATGCTTTAAAGGAGTCTAACATGCCCCATAAATTAGCGTTTATTGGCTTTGGCACGGTCGGACAGGGTTTGGCCGAAATTCTGCGGGATAAGGGCGACACTTTACGCCACTCTCTTGGCTTTGACGCCCAGATTGTCGCCGTATCTGATTTGCTAAAGGGTGCGGTTTATCACCCCGATGGCCTGGATATTGCCAGGTTATTAGAAGTTGTCCAAAGCGCCGATAAACTAGACGATTATCCCGACTCGCCTGGCCTGGAGCGGGGTTGGGATAGCCTCAAAACCATCCGTCAAAGCAACGCCGACAGCATTGTTGAGGTCAGCTACACTGATATTCAAACCGGACAGCCCGCTATAGACCACTGCCGGGCTGCTTTTGAGAGCGGCAAAAACGTGGTGATGAGCAACAAAGGCCCGGTGGCCCTGGCTTATGCCGAGTTATCGGCGCTGGCTGAAGAAAATGGGGTTCGCTGGGGTTTTGAGGGCACGGTGATGAGCGGCACACCCGCCCTGCGTATGCCGTTGACATCTTTAGCCGGCAATGACATCAGCGAGGCGCGCGGTATTTTTAACGGAACTACCAACTACATCCTGACCAAAATGGAAGAGGGTATGAGTTATGATGTAGCGCTTAAACAGGCCCAAGAACTGGGTTACGCCGAAGCCGACCCCACCGCCGATGTGGAAGGCTACGATGCGCAGGGCAAGGTGGTTATTTTGGCTAATGTGATTATGAACGCTCCCCTGACTAAAGAAGATGTGTCCTGTAAAGGCATTAGCCATTTAACTTTGGACGACATTAAACGGGCCAAAGCCGAGGGTAAACGCTGGAAACTGTTGGCCCGGGTCAAAAAAGAAGGCGATAGCGTAATTGCCGGCGTGGGGCCGGAGATGGTTCCTTTGACCGACCCGCTGGCCGGCATTATGGGCGCTACCAACGCTATCACCTTTGAGTGCGACCTGGCTGGACCGATTACGTTAGTTGGCGCGGGTGCGGGTCGCGTAGAAACAGGCTTTTCAATTTTGATTGATTTGATTAATATTGAACGCAAGAATCTGTAACTTAACGCTTTAGGGATTTTTTTGTAGGACAAGATGTTATCTTGTCCCACTTTAACAACTGAACCGCTGGACAGCAATTCCCGTTTTGGAAACTGTGTCGCCGATAACCATTCAGTCGGGCTGATTTTTGTCAATGTAAGAGCAGAATTGGCAGAATTAACGAATCAAAAATCTATCATTCTGAAAATTCTGCTCTGAAATGCCCACAATTG
>JAJRVO010000409.1 GCA_024277275.1 Chloroflexota bacterium | reverse complement strand
TATGAATGAATTGGTCAAAGAACACCAGAAAGATCTGTTGAGTGAAGCGGAAGCGGCTCGTAGATTTCGACAGATAGAGAAAAATATGTCAAAATTGCAGGTAAGTCTGCGCGCCAAGATCGGTGATTTTCTGATCGCCAGCGGTCTCAGGTTAAAGAGATAACACCAAGTTTTGTAAGGGGAGTAATGAGCAGTCAAAGAAAAAATCAACCGGCGGGGATGCTGGCTTTTACAATAATTTGGATAGGTCAGATGGTCTCGATGCTGGGAACGGGGATGACTCGGTTTGCCATTACCATTTGGGCTTGGCAAGTTACCGGAGAAGCAACGGCTCTGGCTTTGGTGGGTTTTTTCTCATTTACTCCGGCGGTGCTTCTTAGCCCCATTGCCGGCGCGCTGGTAGACCGTTGGAACAGAAAATTGGTCATGATGATCAGTGATTTGGCAGCCGGCTTGTCGACCATTGTGATTTTGCTGCTCTTTGCCACCGATAACTTGCAACTTTGGCACTTGTATCTTGCCGGAGCCTTTGCCGGGGCTTTTGAGGCTTTTCAATTTCCGGCCTACTCGGCAGCGGTGACAACAATGCTCCCCAAAAACCAGTATGCCAGAGCCAACGGTATGCTTGGGCTGGCTGAGCCAACTTCTTTAATTGCAGCCCCCTTGTTGGCCGGATTTTTGTTGGCAGTGATTGGTCTAAACGGTATCCTGATTATTGACATCGCTACGTTTCTGTTAGCCATTGGGACACTGCTCTTTATCCATATCCCCCAACCGGCCACAACCGAGGCCGGACGCCGGGGTCGGGGCAGCTTGTGGCAAGAGTCAATTTATGGGTTTTACTATATTTTTGAGCGACCCAGTTTGTTGGGCTTGCAGTTACTTTTTCTGGCCGGTAATTTGATTAGCGCTGCTGGCTTTGTTTTGTTTCCGGCTATGATTTTGGCCCGCACCGGCAATGATGAGATTATATTGGGTGGCGTCCAGTCGGCTTTGGGTATTGGCGGGGTTGTTGGCGGTTTGGCGTTGAGCATTTTGGGCGGTCCAAAACGCAGGATTCATAGCTTGTTGATCAGTTGGGCGCTACTTGGATTGCCGGGTCAGATTCTGATGGGTTTGGGGCAAGGATTTGCTGTTTGGTCTATTGGACATTTTTTGATAGGCTTTTTTGTCCTCTTTATCGATGGTTCTAATCAAGCTATTTGGCAGGCTAAAGTTGACCCCGATGTGCAGGGACGAGTTTTTGCCGCCCGCCGGTTGATTGCCCAGATCATTTTTCCGGTTTCAATGTTGTTGGCAGGCCCCCTGGCCGATTATGTTTTTGAACCGGCAATGATGCCGGGCGGTCGTTTGGTTGCCGTTTTTGGCGACCTGGTTGGAACCGGGCCTGGCGCCGGGATGGGGCTTATGTTTGTGATTAGCGGGTTGCTAATAGCTTTGATTGGCTTGAGCGGCTACGCGTTCCCTGCCATACGCAATGCCGAAGACATCTTGCCGGATCACGATGAAGTTATGGCTTCTTCTGCTCAACAACTATTCGCAGAAGCGAACGATGGGGCTGAATTGGTTGGGTCAGAGAGCGCCGTTGGCCCTGCTGCTTGATGAGGTTATTTGGCGCATAGAAAAAATCGGGTAAAATGGGTTTATGTCGAGCAATTTACAATCACCCCGGTTATTGTGGGATATAGGCACAGCGCATGATATGTTTATGAGCCTGGATGTTTTGCACCATCCAGAAGAGTTTGGCTTGCGCGGCGCCTGGGCGGCAGGTGTGCGTTCGCGTTTGCCGGCTGATGCGAGAGAGATTCTACAGCAAACGCACAGGATGTTTTTTAAAGGCCCGCTTTACTGGGTTTATAACTTGCCACAACCCAAAGATGGGGCCACTGTGCTAAGAACGTTAGAGCAAATTCCGGCGTCGGAGCGAGTGCGCACTTTGACCTTTTACCCGGATATGCCGCCTGAACTTAGAGAAGTTTTGGAAAACGTAGCCGCTCGCCAGGGCTGGACCGAGCAAGATCAGAAAATAGTACAGGCTTCATATAGGCACGAGCAAAAGGTGTCGCGCAAAGATGTGGCGAACTTTCTGGATGTTTGCGCCTCCTCTCACCAGTTAGGGGATCGCTATTTGGAGGCGTTACGTGTTTATTATGAGGTCTTTTTTGCCGAAGAAGAAAAACGGATTGGCCCGGCTTTGCAGGCGGCGGTCAGTCGAGCGCAAGAGTTAGCCCAACGGCTTGATGTGCCAACCTTACTAGAGGAACTTTCTGAGGGGTTCCATTTTGCGGAAGGATTACGGGTTTCAGAACTGGTTCTTGTTCCATCATTTTGGATTACGCCTTTGGTAGCATACTTAAAAGTTACGCCGGAGCGAATGGTGTTTGTATTTGGCGGGCGACCGGCGGATGCCTCGTTGGTGCCCGGCGAGGTTGTTCCCGACGCCCTGTTTAGAGTGTTGAAGGCCCTGGCCGATCCCACGCGATTGCGTATTTTACGTTATCTTACGGCTGAACCGTTGACCCCGGCCCAACTCTCTCGGCGTTTGCGGTTGCGGGCGCCAACCGTAGTGCATCATCTCCGCACCCTGCGTTTGGCCGGGTTGGTCCATTTGACTCTGGAGTCGGGAAAAAAGGTCCACTACACAGCCCGGTCTGAGGCAGTAGCGGCAATGTTTGGCGCTTTGCAGGATTTCCTGGGGAAAGATTCGTCGGGAGAAGGCGCTTAATGTTTGGCGCGGTTCAGAAATCTGGGAAGTTGGATTGATGTCTGTTAACAAAATACGTAACGCGTAACGCATAAAATGAAAAAATTTGGCGCTATAGACGTCATTACGCATTACGTGTTACGCATTACGGGCGTAAAAGCGTCAATCTAACTTGGATTATGTCTAAAGTTTAGTTAGAATCTCCGGGCCATTTTTGGTAATGGCGATGGTATGTTCAAATTGTGCGGAAAGAGCGTGGTCTTTGGTGATCACAGTCCAGCCGTCATCCAAAAGCTCCCATTCATATCCCCCGGCGTTAATCATAGGCTCAATAGTAAAGACCATTCCGGGCCGAAGCGCTGGACCCCGCCTGGGGCTGCGTACGTGTGAAACCGACGGGCTTTCATGCAGCGATTTGCCTACGCCGTGCCCGCCCCACTCGCGCACTACCGATACATGCTGCGTGTCGGCATAATTCTCAATGTCCATGCCAATATCGTTAAGGTGGCCTCCATTTTGGGCAGCCTGAATACCAACCCGCAGGCACTCTTTGGCAATATCCAACAGACGTTGCGCTTCGGCTGAAATCTGGCCTACGCCAAAAGTCACACACGCGTCGCCGCAATAACCCCGATACTTAAGCCCAATATCAACACCAATGATATCGCCTTCCTGCAAAATGCGTTCGTCCGGTAAACCGTGGCAAATCTCGTGATTAATAGAGGCGCAAATAACCCCGGGAAAGGGGGGATGCGAGGGAGGGTTGCCCCGGTATCCTTTGTACAGCGGAGTCGCCCCTCGGTTTTTAAGGTGTTCTTCAACCAGCCGGTCTAACTCGCTGAGTTTTACTCCGGGTTTGATATGCTCTGCCAGGATTTGAAAGGATTCGGCTACAATCTGGCCCGAGGCACGCATCCTGGCAATTGCTCGGGATCGTTTTAGTGGAATAAACATTTGGTTGGTCTTTCTTGTAAAGGTTAAATTACTGGTCGATCCGGTCACAGTGAATCGACGAAATCTTTTGCTTCTTTTAAGTCCCATCCGGTCAATTGCCGGGCTTTTTTTACGGCTTCAATTTTTCGACCCCGATTGAGTAGTTCTCGGACTTCAAATTCAAGCGTCTCTTTGGAAACAGTCATCTCCAGGTTATTTGCTGATCCGGATTCGGTCGAAGCGCCGGCATGGGCTGTAGACTCCCGAAGTTCAATTTCAATGAGTAGCTTGCCAAGCTGAAGCTGATCGCCGTGATGCAAAGTTTCCGGCAAGTACGGGGCCAATCGATTGCCATTGACAGAGGTGCCGTTAATGCTGCCTATGTCTTCTACCATTACAACGCCTTCTTTCTTGAAAATTCGGGCATGGCGTCGAGAGACCCCCTTGCTCAAACCGTCTTCAATAGTCAGATCAATTTCAGGAAAGATATTGTTGGGCGGGTCTACGCGCCCCAGGTGAACGGCATTGTTAAGATTGCCTTCAAATTCGCGTCCACTGTCACACATTATTAGACAGATTGATGTGGGATCACTTTTTGCCGGACGGTTGGCTTTAGGTTGATCTTCGCCGGCCCACTTGAGTTCATCTGTACCCAGAGGGTCGGTGCCCTGGTCATCTTCTTTTGAGAGATAAGTGCCACACTCATTACAAAAAAGTGTGTTTAGCGCTTGCATTGCCTGACAAAAGGGACACTTAATCATACGGTTTTCCTACATAACCCCTAATCGTTTAATTAGACCCTGGCTAGGCGAGAAAATAAAAGCTAAGAGAAAAAAGAAGGTGCAGGCCAACACAATAGCCGGGCCAGAGGCAACGTTGATATAAAAAGAAAAGTACAGGCCGGCAATGGCGCTAATAGCGCCGATTGCAGCGGACAGCGACATCATAACCGGCAACCGGCGAGTCAGCAAATAAGCGGCTGCGGCCGGCGTTACCAGCATAGCCGACATAAGGGCAATACCCACCGTTTGCAATGACAGCACAATGGTGACCGCAATTAGCAGCAGCAGCAGGTAGTTTAAAAATGTTGTTGGCAAGCGAAGCGTTTTGGCCAGTACCGGGTCAAAAGAAAGAACCATGAACTCTTTGTAGAAGGCCAGGATGGTCAGGATGACCAGCCCGCCAAAGATACTAATAAGCCACAGATCGCTGTTGGAAACGCCCAATACGTTGCCAAAGAGAAAATGGGTTAAATCGACAGTGTAACTGCGCACCGTTGAAATTAAAGCGATACCCAGGGCAAACATGCTGACAAAAATAACGCCCGTTGCCGTGTCTTCTTTAATTCCGCTCCGGCTGATTGAGCCGATGCCCAACGCGGTAATTATTCCGGCAATTAACCCCCCGGCAAAAAGCCACGACTGGCTGTTGCCGCCCACCAGATACCCCACCGCTACGCCCGGCAAAATAGCATGGGCCAGGGCGTTGCCAAAAAGAGCCATCCCCCGCAGAATAATATAAGTTCCCAGCGTGGCGCAGACAATGCCTACAATCAAGGCTGCTATCAGGCCGCGCACCATAAAAGCATAACCCAATGGATCAAGAATCAGACGTAGAAAATCAGGCATGGGTATGCTCATCGCCCCCGCCACAACAAGAATCGCTCAGGATCATTGTGCCGTTGGGGGTTTCAATCAGGCGCATCTGGCCGCTATAGGCTTGACTCAGCAGGTCGGGAGTAAAAATATCGCCGGCCTGACCAAACCCCACCATTTTTTGGTTCAAAAGCATCAGCCGGTCAAAGCGTTCGGCGGCTAAATTAAGGTCGTGAGTGGCAACCATTACAGTAACTTGACGCTGGCGCAGCCTTTTAAAAATGCCAAAGATATCTTCTTGCGATTTTACATCCAGGCCGGTCAGCGGTTCATCCATCAGCATTAATTGAGCTTCTTGGGCCACAGCCCGGGCAATAAAGACACGCTGCTGCTGCCCGCCCGATAACTCGCCAATCTGGCGTTTGGACAGGTGGGTCATGTTGACCAATTCAAGGGCCTCATCGACATAATCCCAATCTTTGCGCTTGGGCCAGCGAAAAAGCCCCATTTTTCTTACCCGTCCCATCATCACCACGTCGGCTACATTTACCGGAAATTTCCAATCGACTTCGCTACGCTGGGGCACGTAAGCAATACAAATATGCCCGCCTGGCGCGTGGCCGTAAATATTAATCTTGCCTTCGGTGGGATTTAAAACGCCGGAGATAACATTAAAGAGCGTGCTTTTACCGGCCCCGTTGGGTCCAATAATGGCTACCCGTTCGCCCTCTTGTAATTGAAAGGAGATGTTATCAAGAGCCGGGTTACCGTTAAAACGGACGGAAACATTTTTTAGCTCCAAAATGGGGCAAGTTGGATCATGCTCTACCCCTTGCGTCATAGCCAGCACACCGGCGCGTTGCACTATTTCCATAGGTTATCCTTAACTCTAATCTCCAATCTATTTCAACGCTTCTACAATAGCCCTGGTATTGTAACGAATAAAATCGATGTAGGTTTCCGCGCCGCTACCCGTTTGCCCTAACGAACCTGTATACAGCAGCGTCACCTGAATGCCGGTATCTGCCGCTAATCGTTTAGGTAAAACGTCATTTGCCGTTGTGCCGATAAAAATCGCTTTAACGTTATGTTGACTGATTGCATCTTGCAAGGCGGCCAACTCTTGCGCCGATGGCTCGGCGTTGGCGCTGTAATTGGGAATGACTGCGCCGACCAACTCCAAACCGTAGCGGTCAACATAGTAGCCAAGCGCTTTGTGATCGGTGACTAATTTACGGTTTTCAACCGGGATGCTCTCTATCTGCTCCTTGACCCAGGCGTCTAATTCTTTTAGCTGGGACACGTAAATCCCGGCGTTGGTCTGGTAGGTTTTGGCATTGGCCGGATCAAGGGCGCTCAGGGCATCCTCAATGTTGCCAACCATAATGATGGCGTTGGCCGGAGTCATCCAAAAGTGTGGGTTGACGCCATTGTGACGACCTTCTTCGTCGTGTTGCGCATCCTCTTGGCCGGCGTGGGACTGTTTGACCTCTTGGTCGCACCCGCAATCCTCAACAACGGTTGAGACAGCCACAACAGGGGCTTTGCCGCCGGCATTTTTAATCAACTCATCCAAAAACTCTTCTAAATTTAAACCGTTGACAAAAATTACGTGAGCATCGGCCACGGAAGCGGCATCCCGTGGGGTTGGGGCAAAGGTATGCGGATCTGAGCCGACCGGCAGCATGACCGTCAGGTCAATCATATCGCCGCCAACATTGCGGACCATATCGCCGATAATGGTGGTGGTGGCAACTACTTGCAGCTTGGCGTTGTCGCTTAAGTTGGCGGGAGAAAATTCTGTCGTTTCAGGTTGGGTTGCTGCCTCTTGAGCGGTTTGGATTGCCGGTTTGGCGGGTTGAGCGCCACATTGAGCGGCAGTTGCTAACAGCACAAATAGGGTAGTAACTAACAAATGGTTTTTTGTTTTGGTGAACATTACACTATGAAACATATAAGGTAAATGAGATGGGTGTGTTTAATTTCAGTTGAGGGTAAACATAAGGGGGTAAACAGCAAATTAACAAAGAGCAATTAACAATGAACAAATGATTCTCGCGGATAACGCAAATGTTGCGAGGTAATACTATAAGAACCGCGGATTATCAGGAAAACGCGGATAAAGCTGTCAAAAATCTGCGGTTTCCTGATAATCCGTGGTTCTGAATAACGCGACATTAAAACGCCAACTCATTTTTAATGCATCCAAACGAAATTTGTCTTCCAAGTATGGCCCAAAAAGTTAGATTGTCAAACTTGTTTCATTTGATTGCTTTGGCTTTTCTCAGTTTGGGTTCAAGTTTGGCTCTAACAGGCTTAAACCTGGATGATAGATAGGTATAAAGAAACCAGATTAACCCCAGACCAAACAAGACGCCGGTTACGTTGCGTAGCAGCCAATTAAGCGTGCCGATGGTTGTGCCGTTGTAAAAAGCGTTTGAAAAAACGTTCCCGGTTAGCCAAACGGCCCAGGCATTGGTTTCGCTGAAGCCTGCGCCGCTGTTTTCGCTAATCATGTTGCTAATGGCGTCGGTCAGCATTGGCAGGGACAGGGCAATAAGCCAGTAGCGATTGAGTCGGGGGCGTTCTCCGGCCAGGCCCCAGCCCATCCCGCCCAAAAGAATGGCGACAAAGATGGCGATCATCCGGTGGTTGAGCGCGGTTTTAAAGCCAATCTCAAAATTGCCGACAAATGCCTCCAGATCGTTTGGGTCAGCCCCCCAGGCCAATATCTGCTCCAAAGAGTAGGTTTGTATGCCCCCGGCCTGACTAAACAGAAAGTAAGATCGCTGCGGCAATTGGTGATTGTGAGGGGCCAAAAAACGGTAGACTGCCTGACCCGCGCCGGTTAGCCCTTCCGACATCAAAGCCGGGGCCAAAAAACCCAACCCAAGGATAATCACCGCCAGCAGATTTGCAATTAAGAACCAATAGCGAGTCAAATATAGGATAGATTTTTGTATGGCAATGACCGCATCACGGGTACGGCCGGCAACAACAATACGGTCATCTTCTGTGATTTTGGTTTTGCTGATGTCTTGATTTGGGTTTGACATATCAGGATTATGTGGTGTAACAAAAAAGGAGTGCGGATTGCACCCCACACCCCTTTTGTTTTTCATTGAGCCACTGGTTTACAAATTCTTAATTAAAGCCGTGGCAAATTCGCTGGTTTTAACTTCGGTTGCCCCTTCCATTTGGCGGGCAAAGTCGTAAGTTACAATTTTTTGGGCGATGGTTTTGGTATAGGCTTTGTTAATCAAATCAGCCGCTTCGTTCCAGCCGATGTATTCTAACATCATAACTCCGGAAAAGAGCAGGCTGCCGGGATTAACTTTGTCCATGCCGGTGTATTTGGGCGCGGTGCCGTGGGTGGCTTCAAACAGGGCCATGTGATCGGCAATGTTGGCTCCGGGGGCAATGCCCATACCGCCTACGTGAGCGGCCAAGGCATCGCTGATATAGTCGCCGTTGAGGTTTGGGGCGGCCAAAACGCCAAACTCTTTGGGACGCAGCAACGTGTGCTGGAAGATGATGTCGGCAATGCGGTCTTTTATCAGCACTTTGCCCTCCGGTTGCTTGCCGTTGTAGTCGCTCCATAGTTCATCCTCGCTTATGGTTACGTCGGCAAACTCTTCTTTGGCCAGCTCATAGCCCCACTTGCGAAAGGCCCCTTCGGTAAACTTTTGGATATTGCCTTTGTGGACCAGGGTAACGCTGTCGTAACCGCGATCCAGAGCATACTGAATAGCTTTGCGGATTAAACGTTTGCTGCCAAATGCGCTGATGGGCTTAATGCCGATGCCGGCCCCTTCAAAGAACTTGGCCCCCATTTCTTCGCGTAGAAAGTTAGCTAACTTTTCATTTTCAGGTGTGCCGCTCTCGTATTCGATACCGGCGTAAACGTCCTCGGTGTTTTCACGGAAGATAACCATATCTACAAGTTCGGGGTGTTTGATTGGGCTGGGGACGCCCTGGTACCATCTCACGGGACGCACGCAGGCATAAAGGTCTAGCGCCTGGCGCAGGGTGACGTTCAGACTGCGGAAACCGCCGCCCACCGGAGTGGTCAGCGGCCCTTTGATGCCAACAATGAACTCGCGCATAGCGTCGAAGGTTTCCTGGGGCATATAGTTGCCGTCGTAAAGTTGGGCCGCTTTCTCGCCTGAATAGATTTCCATCCAGGCAATTTTGCGCTGACCGCCGTAGGCCGCCTGCACGGCAGCGTCCCAAATTCGCTTGCTGGCTGCGCTAATGTCGGGGCCAATGCCGTCGCCTTCAATGAAGGCCAGGATAGGGTTATCGGATACATTTAGTTTGTTGTTTACTACTGTGATTTTTTCACCGTCTTGGGGGACGACGATGTTGTCAAATGACATAATTTTACTCCTAAGAATTGATTTTGAGTGGGATATTTTACTGTTGGCTGTGGTCTTTGTCAATGCCAATTAAGAGTCTTGCGGGCGATTTCTGGGAAGTAGAGGTTCTAGCTTAAGGTCCGAAGCAATACGTTCTCGAAAATCCGGGTCGTCTATGCTAAAAAGTTGCCCGTTGGCGTTGTTAGCATAGTGGCTGGCTAACCACAAAATGGCTTGAGCCGGTTCAGAAGATGGACGAAGTTGCCCCTGGTCATACCAGGCTTGCCAATCGGCTACTCTGGGAAAGACGCGATCAGGGGTTTTGCGCATTGATTTTTGCATAGCCGTATCGACAATGCCGGGCCGGAAAACTGTAACAACAATGTCGCTATTTTCTACTTCAACGGCCAGGGTTCCGCTAAAGCGTTCCAGGGCGGCTTTGCTGGCATTATAAGCGGCGGCCCCTTCCAGGTTGCTTTCGGCGGCTCCGCTTGAAATGTTGATGATATGCCCTCTGCCCTTGTCGAGCATATGAGGCAAAACTGCGCGGGCGCAAAGGTAGGGGCCAACCACGTTAATGGCAATGAGCGTTTGCCAGGCAACCGGCGATGTTTCCCACACTTTACCCAGGGGGCGAACGACGGCTGCATTATTAACCAAAATATCAATGCCTCCAAAGGCGCGTAGAGTTAAGACCAGCAGGTGGTCTACCTGGGCCATGTCGCTAACATCGGTGGGAATGGCTAATGATTTACCGCCGTTTTCTTTTATTTCGTCGGTTACGCTGGTTATTTCAGCTTCAGAGCGAGCGGCCAGTACAACGGCTGCTCCGGCCTCGGCCAAAGCCAGGGCCGTGGCCCGACCAATCCCTCGACCCGCGCCGGTGACAATAGCTACTTGATTTTCAAGTAGTTGGGGGAGGTTCATTAATTATCTCCTGCCATAATTTTACCGGCGGCTCCAGATAAAGGCCACAGGAATGAGAATTACCAGCGCCAATCCGCCCAGGCAAGCCATGCAAAGCCCGGCCAGAACAATGAAGCCAACAAGCGCGGATGCTTCATCCTCGTCGGAGGCAGTCGGTTGGTCCGGTTGGCCGGTGCGACCCGGCAGGCCCACGACAGCTTCTTCGGGGGGGCGGGGAGTGGAGGTGGGTTGTACTTCTGCCGCCGGTGCGGGAGGCGGCTCTGCCGGTTCGGTAGAATCCTCTGGGGCTGCGCCCAGGTTTAGTCGACCAACGCCAAAGGCATTATCCGGGCCGGACGGACCCAGGTCTATGGCGCGTTCCTGTAGAAATGCGCCAACGTCGTCCGGCGAGAAATCGGGGAAGGCTTGCAGCGCCAGGGCGGCGGCCCCGGCTACGTGCGGCGCTGCGGCCGAGGTTCCATTGAACGCTTCGGGGGCGTAAGATGCGCTATCAACAACGGAGGGTGCGGACAGGTCTGGCTTGATGCGTCCGTCTGCGGTGGGGCCGTTGGAACTGTATGATTCCAGCACGTCATCGGACCAGTGGACCGCGCCGACGGCAAATGCGCCGCGAGCGTCGGAGGGGCTGCTGAGGCTGGCTTCGGCCACCAGGTAATCGGGGTGAAATTCGCCGGCCTGAATGAACAGGTCAAGCGTGGCGTCGCCCCGGGCCAGGTTGTCAAAGTTTTGAATTGCCAGCAGGTAAATTTCGTTGTCTTCAAACTCGTACAGAAAACCTTCCGCCGGAATATTGCCTTCTGCGCCTTCTTGAGGGTCTTCTGATTTGGCTAACAGTTCGCCTTCCGCGTCGAGCAAAATGAGTTCATAATCCTGATTGACGTTTTGCCAATCGTTCCAGCTTAAAATAATTTGGGTTTGAAAACCGGGACCATACGGGATAAAGGGGATGACGGGCGTGTCGGGAAAAAACTCGTGCAGCGTGTCGCCATCTGTGTCATTAAAAACGCCCCGGTAGTGGCTGGTGGCCTCGTTGCCTGCGGCGTTGACCCAAAAAATGCCGGCGTTGTGGGCCTCGTCAACCATCTCGGCGGCAAAGCCGGAGCCGTCCATAGGGGTTAAGCCGTTGCTGCCGGTGGAGTTTGAGATGATGTCAACGCCCTGCTCCATAAGCCAGGTTACGGCCAGACCCATTGCCAAATCTGAGCCATCGTAGTAGGCCAGATACATCTCGGCGTCGGGGGCCATCTCGTGGATAATTTCGGCGCAGGCTGTGCCGTGAACCTCGGTGGCAAAGTTTATGTCGTCTCCAAAAACTTCAACGGTTACGTTGTCCGGCAACTCGCTGCCAAGCAGGTCTTGATAACCGCCAAAGCCCAAATCTAAAACGCCAACTTTGACCCCCTGGCCGGTAATGCCCTGAGCTTGCCAGTTGCCGGCAAACGTTACATTGACCCCTTGCCCCAAAATTGACCCCTGTTTGATGGTGGCTTTATTGGGCAACTCTATTCTGATAACGTGGTCCAGGTTAGAGATGCGGTCAATAATTAAGTTGGGTTCTTCGGCCTTAATCTGCTCTTGTATCATTGAGACAGGGACGGCGATACTGACCAAATTGCGGAAGTTTTCTTTGATAATGACGCCCTCGGCTTCAAGTTCGGCTATGAGGCCGGTTGCGTTCTCGGTGTCCAACACCAGAGTCATCACAATTTCGTCGTTGTCGTTGATGATGCCTCGCTGGCGGGCCAGGGCAATGGCGGTTGTTTCGCCGCCTTCTTTGTAGGCCAGGTAGAAATCTTTGTACACCGAGCCTAGCTCTGGGTTTTCCAGTAAATCGGCCAATTCGGGATAGTCTGGCCGAATATCTGCGGCAATTTGCTCGATAGATTCCGGGGGCGTTATGTCTACATCGGGAATTTCAAAGGCTGTGGTTGTTGGCGCCGGCGTTGGTTCTGCTCCAAAACCGGGTATGGTTCCCCCTTGCGATAGGCCGTATAACAAGGCTCCGGCTCCGGCTAACAGAAAAACCGCAGCCACAATAACAATAATAGTAATTTGTTGGCGATTTAATTTCATGGGTTGATTTTTTCTCCTCCTCAATTATTAGAATCTAAGTTTTTTCCAAGACTTCGCATGAAAAACAAGGTTGCAGGGTTGCAAGGTTGCAGGGTTGCAGGGTTGTAACTTTGCAACCTTGCAACCTTGTTCGACAATTCTTTGTCGATGTGAAAGCCTAAGACGCTAAAAATATACGAATTAAATCCCATCTTTGCGTTTCATTAACCAGAGCGCCAAACCGCTCCAAAGTAAGGCGTGGACAAAAAGGAAAATCCAGCGTGACAACAGGGCCAGACCGCTGTGGGTGTAATTTACATAGAAATTGATTGTGGTTGGCACGTCTTCCTCTACCTTTTGGACGCCACGGCCAATGTCTACCTCTCGCTCGACTCGTGTTTGGCCCAGATTGTTTAGCGTTTCCATATCGGTGCTGGCGCCCAAAGCTTCCAACGACCAGCGAGAGATGGTGAGCCATGAGAGCGGCTGGGTAACTGGAGATAGTTCAAAAATGGCCCCGGAGAAAACAATCTGCACAAAGAGCGCAATCAACACCAGGTAAATTACCATATCTCTGGACGAGGCCAGCGCGGAGATAAAGAGGCCCAATGCTACGCTGGCCAGCGCGGTAAAGATTAGCGTAAAGTAGTACTCAAGCGGCGACCATAAAATGGCTCCGGAATCGGGGAAGTCAACTTTTAAAGCTAAAACAATGAGCAAGAGTAGACACTGTAGCAGCATAAATGCGCCCAGCACTACAAATTTTGAGGCAAGGTAGGGCAATATTCTCAGGTTGACCATTCGCTCACGGCGGTAGATGGCCGACTCTTTGATGATTTCAAAAGAAGCGGCAAAAACCCCCAGTAAGTTTGCCGATAGCGCCATCATAAACAACAGGGTTTGGGCTTGATTGACAATGGTGTAACCGCCCGTTGTCTCCATAATATCCGTAATCTCTTCAGCGGTGTTGCCGACCAGAGCCGCGCTATTGCTGATGAGAAGCAGAAAGACGCCGATAATGGGCATGATGGCCAGCAAAACCCACAGGCTGATTTTATCGTGCCGAATTAAATCCCGGTAGCGTTGGGCCAAAATTCTAAACTGTTTAAGCTGGCTTGTCAGGCTGCCTCCGGTTGCATCGCTGCCTGTGGATATGGGACGGGCCACTTCGCCGGTTTGACGGTTGGCGATATAGGTGCGGTAAATGGGCGACTTCCGGTAGTGTTCGGCCCAAAGAGGGCCGGACAACAGTTGGGCCGTTTCTCCATTTTCAGAGGTGGTTTCCGGCTGGCGTGCAGCGTTCTCGTACTCCGGTCGAATTTCTTGGGGCACGGTTGGGTCATTATTAGCGGTGAAGGTTTGGGAGAGACGGGTGTAGATGTCGGCAAAGTTATTAACCTTAAAGAAGTCGGCGGCCTGGTCCGGCGGGCCAAAGTAGGTTAACTCGCCGCCGCGAGCCAAAAAGGCAACGTGGTCGCAATTATTCATAATGTTATTGGTGGCGTGTGTAACCAGCACAATAGTGCGACCCTCGTCGGCCAGTTGGCGCAGGGTGTCCATCATCAATTTTTCCAGCCCGGGGTCCAGCCCGGAGGTTGGTTCGTCTAAAAAGAATATCCACGGCTCGGCCAGCAACTCAACGGCAATGCTGACCCGTTTGCGCTGGCCGCCGCTTAAATTACGAACCAGCGTATTGGCCTGTGACCTCATACCCACTTTAGCCAACACCTCGTCGATGTGGTTTTGAATTTCTGACTCGCTGGCGTCCGGCAGTCGCAATTGCGCGGCATAGCGCAGAGCGCGGCGCACTTGAAGTCCCTGGTGAATGATGTCGTCTTGAGGCACGTAACCCATCATTGTACGATAGAGGTTGAAGTTGGTGTACAAATCGTCGCCATTAACCAGCACCGTCCCTTCGGTTGCCTGGCTAAGACCGCTAAGAGCTTTCATTAGCGTACTTTTGCCGGTTCCGCTCCCGCCCACCAGGGCTATGAATTCACGGGGATTGATAACCAGATTCAGGTTGCGTAAAATGGTGTTAGGCCGGTTTTTATCTTTGAGACCAAGAAAATTAGTGGTATAAAATGTTTTTTCAAGATTAACTGCTTCAAGCAGAAAGTTGCGTTCGGCGGAAAATGGAGCAAAGCTACCTGTTCCCTGGTAGACCAGGTTAAACGGGCCAATTTGGATGACATCGCCCCTGTTCAGATCAAGGTCTTTGCGTTGTTGCAGTTGAGACCCGTTTAAAAACGTGCCGTTATTGCTGCTTAAATCTTGAATGGTGTAGCGGTCTGGGCTATGCCTGGTTACCTTGGCGTGATTCCAGGATATAGCCGGGTGCTCAAGGGAAATGGCGGCCTCGGGGTTGCGCCCGATGTACGAGATATTATCGGTGAGTTCAAAGGTTTTAGAGATGTCAATGTCAAGAATCTCTGAGAAACCGGAAGGAGCGACATAAGTAAGGCTGGCCCAATTGCCCAACCCATCGGCAAAGCGGATAATGTCATTTGAGGCAAGCAGATGGGGTTCATTGGGTTTAAGGCGTTTGCCGTTGACAAATGTGCCGTTGGTGCTGTTTAAATCGGTGACGGTGTGCCCTTTGCGGGTCAACTCAATCTGGGCGTGCCGGCCGGATACAATGGGCGATAGAACCTGAATCATACTGGTCCGCCCGCGTCCCAAAGTAGTTACTGTCTTAGAGAGAAAATTCTCGCGTGTTTCCTCGCCGGGAATTTGGACGATGATTTTTGCCAGCGACCCTCCGTGAACCGTT